>NZ_DBMFCD010000008.1:0-149023 GCF_056872695.1 Wujia sp.
GTTTCCATTCTGATGAATGAAATAGGATTTGTATAAATCCTTGAAAATATCTTAAAGAAATTTTCAGGGTTAACATGTTATTAATTTGTCAAAGGTTCGTTGTTGCTGTCCTCAGCGACAGCTTCCTTATAATATCACTTTGTTTTGTCTTTGTCAAGAAGTTTTTTCAACTTTTTGATTTTCAAAACGTGATATCGAATGGTGTTTTTTGCCGTCGCATCAGCGACAGCTTGCTTATAATATCACTTCATTTTTAGAAAGTCAACAGCTAATTTGAAATTTTTTCAATTTTTTTCAAGTGGCTTCCAGGTGTCCTTTTCAAAGCATATATCACAGCAGCGAAAGTGCCTCCACCAGAGTCGATACACACAGGATTTTTACATTCAGCTTATCCATTGCCTTATCATAATTCGACTTTGGGATAATACACGTTGCAAATCCCATCTTGTCGGCTTCCTTCACTCGTTGCAGGACATTTGTAACACCACGGATCTCTCCTGCAAGTCCTATTTCCCCGATAATCATAGTATCACTCGGCACTACTTTATTATTCATGCTGGACGCAATCGCAAACGCAACACCTAGATCTACCGCTGTATCATTTACCTTCATGCCTCCGGCAATATTCACATACGCATCATACCCCCACAAGTTCATGCCTACACGTTTTTCCATGACCGCTAAAATCAGGTTTACACGGTTATAATCAATTCCTACCGACGTCCGCCGCGGCATATTAAAATTCGTCTGACAGACAAGTGCCTGCAATTCCACTAAGATCGGACGTGTTCCTTCTAAAGAAGATACGACAACCGATCCGGATACATTCTGGGGGCGTCCATTCAAAAGCGCCTGTGATGGATTGTCAACCTCTTCCAATCCTTTTTCCGTCATGGTAAATACGCCAATCTCGTTTGTGGAGCCAAATCGGTTTTTCACGCCACGCAGAATACGGAACCCATGATTCCTGTCCCCCTCAAAATACAGAACGGAATCTACCATGTGTTCCAGTGTGCGCGGTCCCGCCACATTTCCCTCTTTTGTTACATGTCCAACAATAAAGATGGCTATCCCATACTGCTTTGCCACCTGCATCAACCGTGCCGTCACTTCCCGTACCTGCGTTACCGTACCAGGTGCAGTACCAACTTCTTCTACTACCATCGTCTGTATAGAGTCAATAATCACCACGCTCGCATTACTTTTAGTAATTACACGTTCAATATTATCCATATCATTGTCACACAGAAGAAGCATGTCCTTCTCAAATACGCCGATTCTTTCCGCACGCATCTTGATCTGTGACAAAGATTCCTCTCCTGATACATAGAGCACATTTACATTCTGATGCACCAGATTCCGGCACATCTGTAAAAGGATAGTTGATTTTCCGATTCCGGGATCACCACCGACAAGTACCAGAGAGCCTTTGACAATACCACCACCGAGCACGCGGTCTAATTCCCGCATTCCGGTCTGCACGCGGCTTTTCTCCGCCGTTGTCACTTGCAAAATTCCCATAGGGCTGACCGCATCCTTCGGTTGCTTCACCGCTCCTTTGGCACCAACCTTCACCTTTTCTTCCACAAACGTATTCCATGCACGGCATCCAGGACACTGTCCCTGCCATTTTACGGATTCATATCCACATTCTTTACAAAAAAATATCTGTTTTTCCTTCGCTGCCATTGATTTCTCCTTATACAACAAAAGAGCTGCCATACCAGACATATCATGTCCGGTGCGACAGCTCTGTCATTTCGTTAAATTAGATTTTCTCTACAAGAATATCTACCAGTTTAGATGGTTCCAGCTCTACACTCAGATTCAGCTTGCCACCAAGGTTTGTCTTCATCTTTCCAACATATACCTTGTCAATATGAATCTTGTATTCTTTCTCAGCCTCTAACTCCAGCGTAATCTGAGAATCCTCTTCACCTTCTACCACAAAATTCACTGCCTTATCTGTCGCGCGGAAATCATGTACAACTGTACCAGGTACGGATTCGTATACAAACATCCCATTTCTTTCCAGCTTTGTAATCTCACGGAAAGTCTTGATCTTATAGCTATCGCCCTGATACTGGAAGCCGTCTTTCTTTGTTTTTGTTGCTAACGCAAAGTTACCAAAGCTTAAAGCTCCTGTCTCTTCTTCGCGGATCAGTTCATCAATCACTGCCATATTCTGTTCCTCCGTATTGTATTTTATAATTTCGTATCTCGAATCTTTTCGTTCTTGCTTAATTCTTTTTCATTATACAACAATTTTACATAAATTTCTACAAATTCTTACGTGAAATTTGTACATAATTATTATTTTTTTGTGAACACAACCTTCCCATCTGACACGGACATGCCCACCTTGTCGGATGCTTGAAGCTTTCCGGACAGAATCTCCTCCGCAAGAGCATCCTCGATATAATTCTGGATTGCACGTTTCAAGGGTCTGGCACCATATTTCTTGTCATAGCCTTTTTCAAAAATGAAGTTCTTCACTGTATCACCATAGGTAAGTGTAATATCCATCTGTTTTGCCAGGCGGTTCTTCAGTTCCTTCAGCATGAGCGCAGCAATGCCCTTGACATCCTCTTTCGAGAGCGCACGGAATACAATAATGTCATCAATACGGTTTAGGAATTCCGGTTTAAACATCCGTTTTACCTCTTCCATAACATTATTCTTCATATCTTTATGTTCTGATTCCGCATTCTCCACATTTGAAAATCCCAGTTTCTTCGGATCAACAATCCGCTGTGCTCCAGCGTTGCTTGTCATAATGATGATTGTATTTTTGAAATCCACCGTTCTACCCTGGGAATCCGTGATACGTCCATCATCAAGTACCTGTAGCAGCACATTAAATACGTCCGGATGTGCCTTCTCAATCTCGTCAAACAGGATTACTGAATATGGATTTTTGCGCACCTGTTCCGAAAGTTGTCCTCCCTCCTCAAAGCCGACATACCCCGGAGGCGAACCAATCATCTTCGATACACTGTGTTTCTCCATATATTCAGACATATCTACACGGATAATGGAATTTTCATTGCCAAACATTGCTTCCGCAAGTGCCTTGGAAAGCTCAGTCTTACCAACACCAGTTGGTCCAAGGAATAAAAATGATCCAATCGGACGCTTTGGGTCCTTCAAGCCGACTCTGCCGCGGCGGATTGCCTTTGCCACGGTTTCGACCGCCTCATTCTGTCCCACCACACGCTTATGCAGAATCTCTTCCAGCTTCAGCAACCGCTGCGACTCCGTCTGAGTAATCTTACTGACCGGAATTTTTGTCCATACAGAAACAACATCCGCGACATCCTCTTCTGTCACAAGCATCTGCTCCTGCTCCTTTTCGCGCATGTTATGTTTCGTCTTTTCAATTTTTTTATCTGTCTTATCCAGATCCTTCTTCAATGCCTGTGCTGCTTCGATATCACCCTCTGCAAGCGCAGCCTCCAGTGCTTCTTCCAGATTATGGCGCGCTTCCTCTGCCTTCTTTGCCGTCTTATTTCCTGCAAAGATACCAAGCTTCTTTCTCGAAGCTGCCTCATCGATCAAATCGATGGCTTTATCCGGCAGGAATCGGTCATTGATATAGCGGATTGCATAATCTGTTGCCACTTCCAACGCATCATCCGAGATGGTTACGCCATGATGTTCCTCGTACTTGCTCCGCAGGCCCTGTAAGATGGCAATCGTCTCCTCGCGCGTCGGTTCTTCCACATATACCGGCTGAAACCGTCGTTCTAACGCCGCATCTTTCTCGATATACTTCCGATATTCCGTCCGTGTTGTCGCACCAATCATCTGCACTTCGCCACGGGACAATGCCGGCTTCAGAATATTGGATGCATCCATAGCACCCTCTGCACCACCTGCGCCGATCAGGGTATGCAGCTCATCTACAAACAGAATCACATTACCTGCCGCGCGCACCTCGGCAATCACACGTTTGATACGTTCCTCGAACTCTCCACGATATTTTGAACCGGCCACCATACCTGACAGATCCAGACTCAAAATACGCTTGTCTGCCAGAATCTCCGGCACCGTACCAGATGCGATCATCTGTGCCAGTCCCTCCACGACTGCGGTCTTGCCAACACCCGGTTCTCCAACCAGACATGGATTGTTCTTCATACGGCGACACAGAATCTGCATCACACGTTCCACTTCTGCATTTCTGCCAACAACTGGATCTAACCGGTCTTCGCGCGCAGCCTCTGTCAGATCACGGCTGTATTGCTCCAGCGTCGGATATGAAGATTTCTTCTTGTTCTTTGGGTTGCTCAATGCACCAAGCTCCCGTTTTGCCTGTGCCATATCCATGCCAAGTGCCACTAATGTGTCCACAAAGGTTTTCTTTAAATTGACAGCCATCGAATTCAAAAGCTTGATTGCAAGTGTATCTTCCGATTTTAAAATTGCAAGCAAAATATGCTCCGTACCGATCTTCTCGTTACGCAGCCTGTCTGCTTCCTTTTCTGCCTGCTCCAACAGTGTATTCAGCTTGTCCGAATACACAAGTACATTTATCTTCTTCGTTCCACTGTTTTGTTCCAGATATTTCAAAACAAAGGATTCGTCTGCCCCATTTTCTGCGAGAATCTTCCACGCAGTCACCCACGGACAGCTCAGCATACCATAGAGCAGATGCTCCGTACCGATATAGCCAAACTTCATGCGATGGGCAGTCTCCTCCATGACAGCAAGCACTTCCTGTGCCTGCTTTGTATATTCCAGTCTCATGTTTCCTTATTACCTCCATGTGCAATGTCGCCAAATTCTTTATACATATCCGTTATAATCTGGTGCATTTCAGCAAGACTGATATCTTTGCATATTGCCTCCGCAACCAGCATCTGCATATCCAGATTGACCTTTTCAAGCTGCTCCTTGCGTGACTCTACCGTCACGCAGACAACAGCACCTTTTCTACGGTCAAGCTTCAGATATCCGTCATTTCGAAGTAATGCATATGCTTTGTTCACTGTGTGCATATTCACACCGATATCTTCCGCCAATTGCCGAACAGACGGCAATGACTCACCATTCTTGATTTTATCCTGTGCAATTCCCAGTATGATCTGATTCCGCAACTGCATATAAATTGCCTCGTTGCTGTTAAAATCAAGTTCAATGAACATAAAATTCCTTCTTCCTGATTACTGTTCATCGATGGCCTTACCAATATCATGTCGCATATATTTGTTTGCAAACTGAATCCATTCAGTTGCTTTGTATGCGTTCGCACGTGCCTCTACCAATGTCTTACCCTTCGCTGTCACACCTAATACACGGCCACCGTTTGTTACAATTCCTTTATCGGTCTGCTTCGTTCCTGCATGGAATACATAGTATCCGTCTTTATCCTTAAATGTATCCAGACCTTCAATCACAAATCCCTTATCATAATGCTCCGGATATCCATCTGATGCCAGAACGACACAGACTGCTGCCTGCTCGTCAAACTCCAACTCAACCTCATCAAGCCTGCCATCAATACAAGCCTCCATTACATCGATAATATCGTTCTTCATACGAGGAAGTACAACCTGAGCCTCCGGATCACCAAATCTCGCATTGTATTCCAACACACGTGGTCCATCCGGTGTCAGCATCAGACCACAGAATAAGATTCCTGTGAAATCTCTGCCCTCTGCCTTCATCGCATCCATCGTCTTCTGGTAGACATGCTCCTTGCAGAATTTGTCTACATCATCTGTATAGAACGGGCTTGGCGAAAATGTTCCCATACCACCAGTGTTAAGTCCCTGATCTCCATCCTTTGCACGCTTATGATCCTGTGCAGAAGCCATCGGCTTAATATGTGTTCCATCGCAGAAGCAAAGCACGGATACTTCACGTCCTGTCATGAACTCCTCAATGACGATCTTATCACCGGCTGAACCAAACTGCTTGTCGAGCATCAATGTCTTGACGCCTTCCTTCGCCTCTTCGAGAGTGTTACAAATCAATACTCCTTTACCAAGTGCAAGACCATCCGCCTTCAGTACGATTGGCATCTTCGCTGTTTCCAGATATGCAAGTGCCGCATCTGCATTGTCAAATGTCTCATAGGCTGCAGACGGAATTCCATATTTTTTCATCAGATCCTTGGAAAATGCTTTTGAACCTTCGATAATTGCGGCATTGGCTCTTGGGCCAAACACACGGATGCCTGCATCCATAAATGCGTCCGCAACACCAGCAACAAGCGGATCATCCGGTCCGACAATTGCAAGATCAATTTCTTTTTCCTTTGCGAATGCAACGAGTTTCTCTGCATCCATTACCGATATATCTACACAGGTTGCAAGCTGTGCAATACCTGCATTTCCAGGAGCTGCATAAAGCTCTGTCACACGTTTGCTCTGACTACACTTCCATGCAATGGCATGCTCTCTGCCACCGCCACCTACGATAAGTACTTTCATGATTTCCTCCTTTATTCGGTTCGATTCCTATGCTTCACCATTTGCAATCATATTGATGGCTGCCGGAAGTAATTTCCATTCTGCCTCTTCCATCACACGTCTCTGTAAAATCTCTGGAGTATCTCCCGCTTTTACTTCCACCGCCTTCTGCAGAAGAATCGGTCCTGTATCGGTTCCCTTATCCACATAATGCACCGTAGCACCGGTCAGCTTGACGCCACGGGCAAGCGCTGCCTCATGCACCTTCAGACCATAATACCCGGTTCCACAGAACGACGGAATCAGGGATGGGTGAATGTTGATAATCTTATTCTCATATTCCTCGATCATAGCTTCCGGAATCACAACAAGGAATCCCGCAAGTACGATCAGATCCGGCTGATAGGCACGGATCGCATCAAGCAAGCCTTCATTAAATGCAGCACGGGTCTCGTAATCCTTCGGGGATACAACCTTTGCATCAATACCTGCTTTCTCTGCACGTTCCAATGCGCGCACGCCATAATTGTTGCTGATCACACCGACCAGCTCTGTATTCGTGATCGTACTATCTGCCACAGCATCAATGATTGCCTGCAGATTCGTTCCACCACCGGACACGCACACGACAACTCTTAGCATAATTCGACTCCTTTTTCTCCTGCCTTTGTCTCACCGATCACCCATGCCTTATCTCCAGTCTTCTCCAAGGCAGCAAGTGTCTTATCTACATCGGCAGCATCTACGGCAAGTACCATACCGATACCCATATTATATGTGTTATACATCATCTTCTCTTCAATATCGCCAGTCTTTGCAAGAAGCTTGAAGATTGCCGGTATCTCATAGCTGTCCTTCTTTACACTTGCCACAATTCCTTCTGGCAGCATACGTGGAATATTCTCATAGAATCCTCCACCTGTGATATGGCTGCAGCCCTTGATCGTCACGCCGGCTTCCTTCACACTGCGAAGTGCCTTTACATAGATTCTTGTCGGTGCAAGAAGCGCCTCCCCAAGAGTTGTTCCAAGCTCATCATAATAGGTAGAAAGGCTTTCCTTCGTCATGTCAAATACTTTACGCACAAGGGAGAATCCGTTGCTGTGTACACCTGTCGATGCAATACCAATCAATGCATCTCCCGGCTTGATATTCTGTCCTGTAATCATATCCTTCTTATCGCAGACACCAACCGCAAATCCTGCAAGATCATACTCATCTTCCTGCATCAATCCCGGATGCTCTGCTGTCTCTCCACCGATCAATGCAGCATCTGACTGTACACAGCCTTCTGCGACACCACTCACGATCGTTGCGATCTTCTCCGGATAGTTCTTTCCACATGCAATATAGTCAAGGAAGAACAATGGCTCTCCACCTGCACAGGCAATATCATTGACACACATTGCAACTGCATCAATACCGATCGTGTCATGCTTATCCATCACCATCGCAAGCTTCACTTTCGTTCCACAGCCGTCTGTTCCGGATAATAAAACAGGTTCTTCCATATCCTTGATCGTGCTTAATGAAAATGCGCCGGAAAATCCTCCAATGTTGGTCAATACCTCTTTTCGCATTGTCTTCCTGATATGCTCTTTCATCAATTCCACAGACTTGTATCCTGCCTCGATATCAACGCCAGCTTTTTTGTAATCCATAATCTTATCCTCCTGTTTCGGGCGAACCCTGTCTTCTTTTCATACCAAATAATTATAGTCGATATAGAACAGTTTGTAAACCTTGAAAATGTGTATTTTTTATGTCGGATTTTATTGAATTTTGGTCGCATATATGCTACCTTTATATATGGGTGTTACTATTTTATTATCAGGTCTTTGTGCACGGGGTCTGTGCCGCGATAAAGACTTTCGGGGGTATATTATTATGGAAAAAAGCAGTAAACGGTTAAACATCGGTTTTTTCACCTGCCATCTGGATAACGACTACGCTTACGAGGTTTGTAAAGGTGTCGATTACGCAGCAAAGGAACTTGATGTCAATCTGATTGTCTTTCCGGGCATGTATATGAACGCATCATATAACGACCCGAAGAATGCACGGTTTGACTACCAGTATAATTCTATTTTTTATTATGCATCCAGGCATACGCTGGATGCCCTGATCGTTTCGATCGGCTCAATTGGAAGTTTTCTATCCGAAAGTGATATGATTGCATTTTTAAAGAATTTCGATATTCCAATCCTCACAATTGAGATAGAAGTTCCGGGTTATCCATATCTGTATACGGAAGGTCGTACCGGCATGCGGCAGGCAATTGAGCATCTGATTACCGAACATCATAAGACAAAAATCGGCTTTGTCAGCGGAAGAAGAGAAAATGCAGACGCAAAAGAACGTCTGGATACCTACTGTCAGGTTTTGATGGATCACAACATCCCGGTAGATGAAGACCGTATTGTATATGGAAATTTCTCAGAGTTTACGGAGGACATCGTCAATAATCTACTGGACGCAAACCCGGATCTGGAAGCAATCGTCTTCGCAAACGATTCAATGGCAATCGGCGGTTACAACGCTATTAAGGCAAGAGGATTGGAAATCGGCAAGGATATCCTTGTAACCGGTTATGATGATGCGCCAGCGGCTCTTGTGTTAGATCCGCCACTCACAACAGTACATAACCATATCATTGATATGGGATACCACGCCGTATACGAAGTATTGAATCTACTTGACCACGGCAGTACCAGTACAAGCATTTTAAGTTCCAGTCTGATTGTCCGTTCTTCCTGTGGCTGTGGCAATTATAAATTAAACAAAGCAAAAGAACTGGCATCGGTTTTTGCCGTCAATGACCTGAACAAGGCCAAAAGCTATGTTTTAAATTACCTCTTCGGCGATTACAAGGACAACTTCTACTACGAGGAACTGATCAAACGGTTCTCAGAACCTCTGGAGCTCATCTTAAAGCCGGTTGCAGATGGTTCCATGGCATTTGATGTTACCGCAATTACCGGAAGCCTGCTGGATTTGATCAATACAGATTTTGTGGATCTGTATTTCAGCAATGACAAGCTTACCCATGCAATCCGCGAGTTAAACCAGTTACTCTGTTCTCTCACGGACGGCAGTAACCGATGCAGGATTATGTGGTTATTTAACTTGATTTATTCTGATATGCTGGCCAAATCATCAAGTTCCTTATATAACACCATCCACGACCACAAAAAGACTGTCTGGTCGTCCATGTATATTACAAGAGACACTCTGACCTACAGTGACGACGAAGAATCCTGTTTCCGTCTCATTATGGATAAATTACAGGATGCACATTTCTTAAGCTCCTATATGTATATCTACGAGGAGCCGGTTATGTTGATGCCCGACGGATCTTGGAAGATTCCAAAGAACCTTTATTTACAGGCATGTAACAATAACGGAAAAACTGTATATTTAAGTGGCGACGACCGATTGATCTCTTCAGACAAGGTCTTCTTCAACCAGTACACATCATACGACCGTCGGCGTACGCTTGTGATTACTCCACTGTTTACAAACAATATCCAATACGGATTGTTCGTTGGTGAAATAGGCATTGAGCACTTCCAGAATATCTACCCGAACAGTCTACAGCTTGCAACTTCATTGAACTTTATTTCTCTGATGAAACAGCAGCTCCTAACCCAGAGCAAGCTTGCCAGTTCTGCATCTGAACTGAGTGAGAAAAACAAACTGTTAAATAAACTGTCAATTACAGACGGACTAACCGGCATCAACAACCGACGTGGATTCTTAGACAGTGTACAACGCCTTGTCAATTCCTCCTACAACGAAGGAAAACCAGCCATGCTGTTATTTGCCGATATGGATAATTTAAAGCAGGTCAATGACCGCTTCGGACATAAAAATGGTGATTATGCAATCAAAAGCATCGCACAGATCCTGCAGCAGAGCTTTGAAGCAGATGATGTCATCGGACGTATCGGCGGGGATGAATTTGTAGCATTCTGCTTCTTAGATGATCCACACACACCGGATGATTTATGTGACAAAATAAAAATGCTCTCCGAACATCTCAATGAAACGAACGAAAAGCCATATTATGTTGATATTAGTGTAGGTGTTTCTACCTTCATCTGCAATCCGACACTGAACATCGAGGATGTCCTGCATCAGGCAGATGAATCGCTGTATGAACACAAGAAAAACAAACGAAAAGATGTATTGAAGCCAGTTTAAAAACTGGCTTCATAAATCTGTTTTGTTACATCTGCTTTATTCATCGAATAAATATGTATGCCGGCAACGCCGTGTTTCTTGAGATCCAGAATCTGATTCACGGCATATTCAATGCCGGCTTTCTTCATATCCTCCGGATTCTCACCGTACTTCGCAATCATATTACTCATTTCTACCGGAACCGAAGAGCCAGACAGCGTCACACTCGTACCGAGCTGTTTTGCCGCCGTCACAGGCATGATGCCTGCGTGTACCGGGATATCAATGCCTGCCTTTTCCAGCTTATCCATAAAAGAATAAAAGGCTTTGTTATCAAAAAACATCTGCGTGATCAGACAGTTCAAACCAAGATCTACCTTCTGTTTCAAATGCATAATATCTTCTTCCTGATTTTTAGATTCCGGATGTACCTCCGGATAGCAGGCACCCGCAATAAAGAAATCTCCGTTTTTCTTGATCTCCGGAATCAGATCTGTTGCATATTTAAAGTAACGCTGATCGAACTCCTCCTGTAACATAGAGCGCGGTTTGTCACCACGCAGCGCAAGGATATTCTCCACACCCTTCTTCTTTAACTCAAACAGCAATGCACGAAGACTCGCTTCGTCCATACCTACCGCTGTCATATGTGCAAGTGCCTCTACATCGCAGATATTCTGAATATATGCCGCGATCGTTGCCGTTTTCTTGCTGTTACTGCCGCCGGCGCCATATGTTACACTGATAAAATCCGGTTTCAATGCCTTGATCTCATCCAGCGTCTTATAAATCTGATAAATATCGTCATCCCGCTTCGGCGGAAATACCTCGCACGAAAATACGACACCATTATGTTCCTTTTCCTGTATCATATTCTTCTCCTTTTTTTCTTAGTATGCTTCCGGATTTGCCATCAGCAGTAGCTTATCGTATAATTCCGGCGCTTCTTTTTTCAGACTAACCGGTTTGAAATCATTGTTCAAAAAACAATGTGCTGTCGTTGCCGTATGCTTGACCGTTTTCATTTCTGCATCATAAATTTTATAACTGATGTAAAACTTATACGCACTGACCTTATAAATGTCCGGAACTACCTTTACCACTTCTCCAAATTTCAGACTCTCTGTGAATTTCTCAGACAACTCCAGCACAGGAATCATATACCCCATGTGTTCCAGATCCGCATATGGCAGTCCATAGTATGCCATCATGTCAATCCGACAGTCTTCCAGAATCCGCGCATAGTTCGAATGATGTACAACCCCCATTCGGTCTGTCTCGTAATAATGAATGGTTCTCTCATAATATGGATATCTCGTCATGACTTTGGTTCCTTTTCTTCTTTTCCTGTCTCATCCTCGTATTCCAGTTTCACAGGCTTCTTTTTCTCTGCCGCAAGCTTCACCTTGTTCTTCTCATCATATAACTCATTTGAAAGAAGCTGTCCAAGTTCCAGAATCTGTGCATAGCGTTCTTCCTTGCTGAGTTCCTTAAGATTTCCCATCAGTTCTGCCTTATTCTCCGCTACGATTCGCGTCTTTTCCTCCAGAGTCTCTACCATCTTGGCATACTGTTGTTTTACCAGGTCATAGGAATCTGCCAACAGATCATTCACTTCTGTGAGCATCTCATCTGTATAAATCAGAGAGGCTGCATAAATATCTCCGGCAGTCCGCAATGCTTCCCGGTCCTCCGGTTCCAGATCACCCGGATGGAATGCAGGAAGTGTAGACATCCGCTTTGTCACGCGGATACGGCTGGCACTCTGCTCTGCCTGTGTCAGAATTTCCTCTGCTTCCTTCTTTGCGTCTGTTAAGATCTTTCCCTTCCGGTCGTTGACCTCCCGGTAAATCTTCAGTTCACCCTGTACAATATTTTCCAATTCCCGTAGCAACCGGATCGTATCTTCCTTGTTGATCAATACCTTTCCGGCTGCAAATGGAACATTTTGTCCGTTTTCCACACTATCAATCAGTTGTTCTATAATCTGGTCTGTTCTTCCTTTTTCTATCATTGCTTATGTCTACTTTCTTCTATATTTCATTTCGTCTTTTGCAAAACTCATTTTAATATACAAGCTTTCCCTTTATATTTCAACCCTTTTACACAGGAAATGAGATGCTGGAGTAAAACATACCATTTTCCTCATACATCTGTAAGCTTCCGTCCAGCTCCCTGGTAATCTGTCTGATACTCTTCAATCCGATTCCATGCTTATCTGCATTTTTCTTCGTTGTATGCAAGAATGGATTTTTCTCCAGTACTGCACCATCCACAGAATTGGCCACCTGAATATAATACATCCCCTTTCTTTCGTACATATCCAATTCAACCCTCGGTTCCTCTCCCCTTTCAGATGCTTCAAATGCATTATCCAGAAGATTTGACAATAAAATTGCAACTCTCATCGCGTTGACCGATGCTACTTCTCCGCTGATCCGCATGTCAAACTTAACCGCATGCTGATTTGCATAACTAAGCTTATCATTTAATACCGCATTGATTTCCCCGCTTGATTCATAATGAACCAAATCCATTTTTAGTTGCCGGTCCAATATATCCACCAATTGCAAACGTGCCTGTTCATATTCCCCATTTTCTAAATAGCCTAGCAATATCAACAAATACGATTTTAAATCATGATTCAATCTTCTTGTACGCTCATAAAGTTCACTTGTCCGCACATACATCGTTCCTTCATGGTCCAATTGTTTATTCAGAATCTGATTTCTTTCATTATATTTCTGCATTACAAAGAGTGCATACAAACAACTGGCAATCAGGATTCCCGCCAACAGCAAAACAACAAGAAAAACAATAACAAATGTCCGAATATGCTGTTCAACCTGTGGACTCCGAATCAATAAAATTAACAAGCACGCAAGTCCGATTGTCAAAGAGCATGCCAACACTAATACCAGCTTTTTAAGAAATTGCATGAAACGTCCTCCTGACATAATTCGCATGGAATTTCTTTACATGATCCGCATATTTTCGACTAATCGGAATCGTAGTATGATCGTCCAGCATTACCTGTTTTGATGTGACAGTATACATATCCCGGATATTTACCACGTATCCTATATGCGTCCGGACAAAACCATATTTTTCCAGACGTTCTATAAAATCTGATAGTTTTGCACGAATTGTCTGCAATTCTTTATTCCTGTAATGGATAATCACGTAATGTCCCTGACTCTCCAGATATGTAATATCGCAAATGCGGATCTCCGCCTCATCCTTTTCTATGGACAGTTCACCAAACAGGGACTGTTCCCTTGTCTCCTCAATAGCACCATACATTGCTTCGGATATTTCATCCCGTATCCGTTCTTTTCGTATGAAGCGAAAAGGTCTGTAATGAATTGCAGTAAATACCAGATCCGAACGATTTGTAACAAATATCACTTTGACACGTCGTTCTAAATTCTCTAGTTTCTTCGCAACTTCCAGCCCATCAATTCCCGGCATATCAATGTCTAAAAGCAGAAGATGCATATCTTTAATCGTATCCAGACATTTCACAACTTCGTTTCCGTTCTGAAATGTCTGGATCTGATAGGTGCATCCCTGTTTTCTCGCCGTCTCCGCCGTTGTCAGAACCGCCTGCTTCACCACTTCTACATCTTTCTCATTGTCATCACATATCGCTATCTTTAATATCATATCTAAAACTCATGCTATAACTACAATTAATCCATGTAACTGATCAAATCTGCTGTTTCTTTTCTCGGGGTTGCATCCGGTGTAAACTTTGGAAACCCTATTGGAATCAGGGCAGCAACTGTCTTTCCTTCTTCCAGGCCGATTACCTCTGCCACCTTTGCGTCATCGAACACTCCCATGATACAGCTTCCAACACCTTTTTCATATGCGGCCAGACTGAATGTCATTGCAGCGATACCTGCATCAAACATCTCCCATCCAGTTCCCTTGCTTGTAGAAAAACTTCCGTCTTTTTCATATCCGCATCTGCCGTTTACCTGCGTCAGCACCACAAGGTTCTTGCATTTGGAAAGTGTTTTTGCATTATGCTCAAATCCTAGCAGGCAGTTGTCACAGATTTTCTGAATGATTTCTTCATTCTGAATCAATATGTAACGAAGTGTCTGTGTATTTTTCCAGGTTGGTGCCATTTTTGCTGTATCAATGATTTCTTCAAACAATTCATGACTGATCAGTTCCTCCGTATACCGTCTCACACTTCTTCTTGTTTTTAATCCTTCTAATAATTCCATCGTTTCGTCCTCCTAAATATTTTATTTTTGCTTGAATCTATATTCAAGTTATGGTACTCTAATCACTGCGTAAGTCAGATAAGTGATTGCGGCTGCCACATCGGCAGGTGAGGAAAGTCCGGGCTCCATAGGGCAGGATGCCGGATAACGTCCGGTGGAGGTGACTCCCAGGCCAGTGCAACAGAAATAAACCGCCTCTGTCTTCGGGCAAGAGGTAAGGGTGGAAAGGCGAGGTAAGAGCTCACCGCTGTTCTGGTAACAGGGCAGGCTCTGTAAACCCCATCCGGAGCAAGACCAAACAGAAAACTATACAGCTGCCCGCTGTGTTTTCAGGTAGGTTGCTTGAACCTTACGGTAACGTAAGGTCTAGATAGATAATCACTCTCGACATAACCCGGCTTATCGTCTGGCTTACGCTTTTATTTCTTTTCAGGCTTACACATCGAAGCAGCCACCCCCGACAAACTCCCGCAATATGGAATTCATCGGAATATTTGTAACCTCCATCCCCAGAAAATAATCCAGGAACTTCAGCAAACGTTTTGCCTCATAATATTCATCTGATTCTTTCGGAACAGAAAACAAAAGTGGTTCTGCATACTGCTTAATCACGCTGAGTTCATAGATGAGCGCAGAATTAAACATCACATCTGCTTCTTCCTGATACGGGAATATATACTTTTCTTCCCCGCGTCGCACGGATGGCCACATTGCAATCGTCTCCCGCGCATCATTTCCTCTGGTTCGTGCATCCCGTACAATCCGGCGGATCAATCTTCCATCCGTAGTAGGAATCCGGTTATGATCGTCAATATTAATCTGTGTCAAAGCACTAATGTAGATTTTAAACTTACTTTCATCGGAAAGCCCCTCCGTCATCTGCGGATTTAATGCATGAATGCCCTCAGCAACCAACACATCTCCCGCATTCAGCTTCAGTTTTTTACCCTTATATTCCTTTCTTCCCTGTTTAAAATTAAAGGTCGGAAGCGGGATTTCTTCTCCTGCGAGCAATTTTTTCATATCTGAATGAAACAAGTCGAGATCCATCGCCTCGATACACTCAAAATCATAGTTTCCATTTTCGTCCTTTGGGGTATGTTCCCGATCCACAAAATAGTTATCAAGAGCCAGCGGATATGGGCGCAGACCATGTGCGCGAAGCTGCACACTTAATCGATGCGAAAACGTTGTTTTTCCAGAAGAACTCGGGCCTGCAATCAGCACTATCTTCTTCTCCCCTGCCCGGATCATATCTGCAATCTGTGCTATCTGTTTCTCCTGCAACGCCTCATGTACAAGCATGAGTTCCCGGATATCCCCCTTCGTAATGCATTCATTTAACTGTCCGACGTTACTGACATCCAACGTCTGACTCCATGCATCCGATGTTTTCAAGACAGAAAACAACTTTTCCCGTGGCTCAAACTCCGGTATGATCTCCGGTTCCTCCCGTGTTGGTGCCATCAGCATAAATCCTGTATCATATGGAACAAGATCATAACATGTAATATATCCTGTAGAAGGCACCATATATCCATAAAAATAGTCTTCATAATCTTCTATACTGTACAAATTTGCTTTTGATACACGTCTGTATCGGAATAATCGTTCCTTATCAAACCGCCCCTGTTTTGCAAACCGCTGTACTGCTTCTTCTGTGGAAACAGATTCCTTGATGATTGCAATATCCTTCCGAACTAACTCATTCATACGGTTCTTTACGCGAAACAGAATATCTTTTGTCACAGGAACTTCTTCCGATACCATCTGATCGCCATTTCTTGAATTTTTCAGAAGTCTGCAATAATACCCCTTTCCAATGGAATACATAACTTTTACACTGTAACCACTTCCCATAACATCCGAAAAAGCTTTTACCATAAGGAAAGTCAGACTTCGCTTATAAGTATCCATTCCGATTACCGAGGTTTTCTCCACCAGCTTCAATTCCACATCGCGGTCTAACAGTTTTCCAAGCTCACACAGCTTCCGGTTGCAAAACGCCAGCACATACTTCTGTTTATCTTCCTGCATATGCGCATGCACAAACTCGGTAATCGCAGAAAACTTATCAACCTCATACACCTTGCCATCCATTGTAACCTTGATTTTTTCCATATCACACCCGCTCCTTTCATGCATGACTATAAAATCGAAAAAGGTACCCCTACCTCCGCAATTCCAATCTCTACATCCATGCAATAATCTTTCAGATACTCATACATAATATGCATAAAAATATGTTCCAATCCATAATGGGATGCATCTATAATATTTAACCCCATTTCCAATGCATCAAGTCCCTCGTGATGTCCGATATCTCCCGTGATCAGACAATCTGCCTGTTTCTCTGCTGCGATTGCAATTACACTCTTGCCAGATCCTGGGCATATTGCAATTTTTTCAACCGTTTTATCAGTATTTCCATACAATATCACATTTTTTAAACCAAACTTTTCTTTCACGAGAACAATCAGGGATTGCATGTCTGCACTTCCCGGAAGATAACCTATCTCACCAATTCCTTCGCCATCTTTTGTTTCTTCCAAGACCTCCAGATTCTGTAATCCCAGCATCGCCGCTGCGGTCTTTGCCATTCCGCCAATCGTGTCAAAATTTGTGTGCATCGCATAACACGCAACGCCATGTTCAATCAGCTTCAATATCTTCCGTCCCAAAACAGTGTCATCATTGATACGATCTACTTTTCCAAAAATCATAGGATGATGCGACACAATCATATCAACTTTCTGCGCCACTGCGGCATCCACGATTTCTTCTGTTACATCCACAACCAGCATCAATTTATGAATCTGCTTATCTCTGTGTCCCACCAGCAAACCAACATGATCCCAGTCCATAGCATATTCCGGGGGTGCTTTTTTTTCTAATAATTGAATAATATCTCCGCAGTACATTCTTACTCCTCGTTATTTCTTATTGTGCAATTCCAAAATCTGACTCAAAATGACGCATTCCTCTTCGAGCTCCTGATATCGTTTCATCGATGAACCGGTACTGTTTTTATGCAGTCTGTTCTGCAATGCACGGAATTTTTTCAGCTCCTGACTCAGATAATTCCAAAATTCGACATTTTCTTTTTCTAACAAAACTGGGCCATATTTTAACTGCGCCACTGACAGACGATCCTGTGTAGTTTGTCCGTCTTTCTTTTTTGCTTTAATAATTGTGTAAAACTTGCCATCTTCCTGAAGAAAATCTTCATCTTCTATCTTATAACCCTGCTGTTCCAAATATGTACGCACAGTATATAATTCTGATTGTGGCTGTAAAATCAAGCCAATCCCCGCATTCAGATGCGTATTTCCCTTCTGAAGAATCGTTTTCATCAATTCTCCGCCCATTCCAGCAAGAATTGCCCAATCCGCTTCCATGCTCTTCAAAGCCTCAAAGCCATCTGAAAGTCTAGTTTCTACACTTTTTTCAAACCCATATTCCTTTACATGATCACATGCAATCGACAAAGGTCCCTTTCGAACATCCATAGCAATTACATGTTCGGCAATTCCATCTCGCACACACGCCATAGACACAAAGGCATGGTCGCAGCCAATATCAGCTACACAGGGAATCTTTGTTCCATTTTGCAAAGTTTCCCGCCTCAGCATGGACAGAATCGCCTGCATCCGCGCCGATAATGGAATCTTCTTTCTCTCTATTTGATCCATATTACTACTCATTTGCATCAAGATAATCCTTTAACTTTCTGCTTCTGCTTGGATGCTTCAATTTACGCAATGCTTTTGCCTCTATCTGACGAATACGTTCTCTTGTAACCTGGAACTCTTTTCCAACTTCCTCCAATGTTCTGGCACGTCCATCGTCCATGCCAAAACGAAGTCTCAATACTTTCTGCTCTCTTTCTGTCAATGTATCAAGCACCTCATTTAACTGATCACGAAGCAGGTTACTTGCTGCAGCTTCTGCCGGCACCGGAACATTCTGATCCTGAATAAAATCTCCCAGATGGCTGTCTTCCTCTTCACCAATTGGAGTCTCCAACGATACCGGTTCCTGAGAAATCTTCAGGATTTCCCGTACCCGCTCTACTGAAATATCCATAACCTCTGCGATTTCTTCTGGCAATGGTTCTCTTCCTAATTCCTGCAACAGCTGTCTGGATACTCGGATCAGTTTATTAATTGTCTCTACCATATGCACCGGAATACGAATCGTTCTTGCCTGATCCGCAATCGCTCTTGTGATTGCCTGACGAATCCACCAGGTTGCATACGTACTGAACTTGTATCCCTTTTCATAATCAAACTTCTCGACCGCTTTGATCAGACCCAGATTACCTTCCTGAATCAGATCCAAAAACAGCATACCACGTCCAACATATCGTTTTGCAATGCTGACAACCAGTCGCAGGTTTGCCTCCGCCAGCTTCTGTTTTGCTTTTTCATCACCGGCCTCCATCCGTTTTGCAAGTTCAATTTCTTCTTCCGCAGTCAGCAATGGCACTTTACCAATTTCTTTCAGGTACATACGGACTGGATCTTCAATACTGACTCCATCCGGCACAGACAGATCAATTTTCTCCACATCAATATCCGCGACCTCCGGATCCTCCAGAATCATATCGTCCAGAATCTCGTCATCATCTTCTGTCTCAGACAATACGGCTACATGATGCTCATCCAAATAGTCAAATATCTTAGTCATAATGTCTGTTGTAAGTGTAATATCCGGCTTTCCGACAAAATAATTAACAATCTCCGTATCGATCAGCGTATTGTCATTCTTTTTCGCCATCTCAACAAGGTTTTCCAGGTGTTCTTTCATCTGGTCTGTATGCAAAATATTTGCTTCTTCTGCCTTTGTTGTCTGCTTTGTTTCTTTATCAGTTACTTTCTTTGCCATTGTTTGGTTCCATCCTTCCATTGTGATTATATTCTATCCATTCTTCAACGAAATATGCAATTTCGTGAGTCTTCCCTTTTCTGCAATCACTTCCGGCAATTTTTCCGGATTTGCAGCAATATTTGCAAGTTCATAATCTATTCTTGCCATTTTGACTTTTCTGATCAAATCATTGATCACACGTTCGCGTTCCTCCTCTGTAATTTCAACATCCAGTTCTGTTTGCAAAATCTTTGCAACTAAACGCTGTTTTTCTATATCTTCAAACAGATTTACAATCGCTGCCGGATTCACAGTTCCCGTTTGCCGATATTGATCAAATAAACGTTTTGCCACTGTGTGGTAATCCTCATCAATAAAATCATCCTCCGACAAAATGCCTTCTAACTGTCGGAATAGCTCCGGTTGTCCAACCATCCACGTTAACAGCAATCGCTGCGGCTGTGTTTCCCGATCAGAGGCACCCTCCCTCGCTGTACGATTCATCTCCGGCATCTGAACTTCCGATACAGGCTGTACCTCTCCTCGTTCATCGCTCTGCGCTCCTGTCTGCAATCCAATTGTTCCGTATTTCGTCACCATGGACTTTAAATCAGCTGCATCTATATTGTATTTCTCTGCAACCGCATCTATATAACTATGACGTACAACCGGCTCATCTAATGCTGACAACCGTTTAGCAGCATCCTTTGTAAAACGGATTTTTTCCTCCGGATCGCGCAGATTATATCCCTTCGCAATTCCATCAATCTCAAACACAATTCCTGTAGTTGCATTTGCAATCCGTTCCTCAAACGCATCCTTTCCCAGATTATGTATAAACTCATCCGGATCCTTGTACGGCTTTAGGTCAATCACTCTTGTAGATATTCCAACCTCCCGCATAATGCCAATTGCTTTCATCGTTGCGTTTCTGCCTGCGCCATCACTGTCATACGCCAGATACACTTCATCCGTATATCGCTTTACAATCGTTGCATGTCCCATCGTGAGCGCCGTTCCCAACGATGCCGCCGCATTATCAAAACCTGCCTGATGCATTGCTATGACATCCATATATCCCTCACACAAAATGATTCCCCGTCGTTTGGACCTGCGTGCGATATTCATTGCAAACAATGTATGACTTTTATCAAAGACAGCCGTTTCTTTAGTGTTGATGTATTTCGGCGTTCCATCACCTAACACACGTCCTCCAAACCCAACAACCTTTCCGTTAATATCCATAATTGGTACCATCGCGCGGTTCCAGAACATATCCTGTCCGCCCCGACGTTCATCAATCCGTACCAACCCGGAATCCTTCATTTGCGCATCGGTATACCCCTGTTTCTTCAGATACTGATATAAATCATTCTCATAAATATTGGCATACCCAAGACCAAATCGTTGAATCGTATCATCCGAGAATCCCCGGTTATGATAATATTCCAATGCATGCGCGCCAGCCGGTGTCGCAGTGAGCAGATAATTAAAATAAATAGCTGCTGTGCGATTCATCTCTTTTAAAACCGTCTTATAATTTTCCCGTTGCCGTTGTTCCTTCGAATAATTTTGCTCTGGCAAATTGACGCCTGCACGTTCAGCAAGCATCTTCAATGCTTCTGGAAACGAGAAATTCTCATATTCCATCACAAATGTTATAACATTCCCCCCGACACCGCATCCAAAGCAATGATACATCTGTTTATCCCGATTTACATGAAAGGACGGCGTTTTCTCGTGATGAAACGGACAGCACGCCATATAAGAATTTCCACGACGTTTCAATGTCACATATCCACCGATCACATCCACTATATCGTTGCGACTCCGCACTTCTTCAATTATATCCTCTGAATAATACAACTTTCTTCCTCTATTCTATCGCCCAGATATTTATTCCTTACTCCACGATTTCGGAATAAATATCCTTTTCGCCATATCAATCGCATAATTATCTGTCATTCCTGCTATGTAATCACAGATCACCGTCTCTTTCGGTTCTCCCTGTTCGATAAATTTCTGATATTCATCCGGAAGCCGCTCTTCATGTTCCATAAATTCTTCATATAACATTCCAATCAGGCGTTCCGCTTTCACTTCCTCGCTTTTCGCAATCGGATTGGTGTACAGATCCCGAAACATAAACTTACGCAATTCCTGAAAGGCCTGCTGGTACTCTTCCGGCAAAACCACATCCTCAACATCACCGCTTGCCTTTACAACCGTATGAATCAACGTATTAATCCGGTCACGTGTACTATGTCCCAAAAGGTTTGTGCATTCAGCCGGCAGCATCTCCTCCGTCAATATCCCTGCTCGGATACCATCATCAATATCATGATTCACATATGCAATCTTGTCTGACATACGGACAATTTTTCCCTCCAGCGTCGCCGGTTCACAAGCACTTCGATGATTCAAAATTCCATCACGCACTTCCCATGTCAGATTCAGACCCGCTCCATTTTTCTCCAGTTTCTCCACCACACGAATGCTTTGCTCATTATGACAAAACGGTTTGGATGTATACTTGGAAAGTGCCCGTTCTCCAACATGTCCGAACGGCGTATGGCCAAGATCATGTCCCAAAGCAATCGCTTCCACCAGATCTTCATTCAGATACAAGGATCTGGCTATCGTTCGCCCAATCTGCGCAACTTCCAGCGTATGCGTCAGTCTGGTTCGGTAATGATCTCCACCCGGTGACAAAAAGACCTGCGTCTTATGTTTCATTCTTCGAAATGATTTAGAATGTAAAATGCGGTCCCTGTCACGCTGGAACTCAGTACGTAAATCACATTTTTCTTCCTGCCGCACCCGTCCCTTTGTTTGATCCGCAAAGCAGGCACATGTACGGTAAATTTGATGTTCTCTTTTTTCTAATTCTTCTCGAATTGTCAATTTCTTTTCCCTTCGTCTACGCAGAAAACTCACCTATATAATATATTCCACACTTTTCTCATTTTCCCTTTATTTTTTTACAAAAAAATACGAAACAATTCTATCTCGAACTGTCTCGTATTTATAACCTATATCTATATACGTATCAGCTAATTGGTTGTCGAAGATGTATCTGCCAACACACCACCATCTTGCAATGCCTGTGCCAGTCCTGATAAATCATAATCTGCCCATACTGTGCCTTCCATATCTTTCTCTGTATCAACTTCAATAGAGCTGAGCCACTGCTTTTCCAAATTATCAAACTGCGTATCTACAGTATCTTTTGCAACCGCATATGCATAATTTTTCATCAAATCCTCATCATGTGCTGACTTCATATGAATCACCGCATATCCAAGCTGTTCTTCCAATACGCCAGAACAATCGTCATTTTCCAGATTTTCTATCGCTTTATTTACACTATCTGTAAAACTTCCAACATATCCGGTTCTCTCAAAATAATAATCCGACACTCCATACTTTGCCGCAAGCGACGCTGCATCTCCGCCTGCCTCCAGTTCCTTCAATAACGCCTCTGCATTTTCTTTTGCCTTTTGCTTGGATGCATCATCTACATATTTATAGCTTCCATCTGTATTCGTTGCCGGAACATCCTCCGATGTTGTCTCAACTGTCGGGAATAGAATATAATCAAAAATTGTAAAATTATAGTCCTTTACCTTTTCTTCAATATCACTCTGCGCTGTCTTACCCATATCATTCTTGATATCATTTTCAAACTTTGATACATACGTCTGTTCAATAAAAACTTTACGAACAACATCCTCGGAAATACCATACTTCTCAAGCAATCCATCTGGCATGGATTTCAAAAAATTGTTAATCGTGTTATTCGTTGTCTCCATATCGCTATCATCCAGCGTTACATCATTGTGCTGTGTTACATCATACAGAATTTTGGTTGTCCGAATCAACGACAGCGTTTGTTCCTTATAAGTATCCTGATTTGT
Source organism: Wujia sp. (assembly GCF_056872695.1). Taxonomy (NCBI): domain Bacteria; kingdom Bacillati; phylum Bacillota; class Clostridia; order Lachnospirales; family Lachnospiraceae; genus Wujia; species Wujia sp. Next base: position 23,623 of record NZ_DBMFCD010000008.1, read on the forward strand.
TTCAACCGTTGCAACCGTTGCGTTATTGGTTACAAGTGCCTGAATCGCATACACCAGAAGTTCATCCATATATATATCATAATCACCAATTACCATGACCTTTGTTGTAGATGCCTCTTCCTGTGTCATCGTACCAACATTGGACGATTCCTTCTTCGAACTGCTCAGTCCGTTACTACAACCAGTCAACGATGCTGCAGCCATGCTCAATGCAAGCACAGAAGCAGCCACCTGTTTCTTTAAATACTTCTTACCTTTAATCATTTTGGTCCTCCAACCCTTTCTTTATATGCATGTTCTATTTTACTTTTCTTTTTGTCTATCGTCAACTCTTTTCACAGTAAATACACAGAAAGCAATCATTTATCAGACATAAAAAAAGGACCGCTTGCGCGATCCTTTTAAAATCCTTGAAATTACTCCTTTACACCGCCAAGAGCTACACCGGCAATGATGTACTTTGATAATGTGAAGTATACAATGAAGATAGGCAATACTGTCAAGAACAGACCAAGGTAGATAACACCATAATCCTGTCTGAACTGCTCTGAACGAAGAGCCATGATGAACATAGGCAATGTCTTCTTTGCTGTATCTGTCAGCATCATAGAAGGTGTATACAAGTTATTCCATGATGTGATGAAAGCGAAGATCGCCTGTGTAGCCATAGCTGGCTTCATCAAAGGTAATGCAATCTTATTGAATGTAGAGAACTCTCCAGAACCATCAATTCTGGCTGCCTCAATAATCTCAAGCGAAAGACCTGTTGCCATGTACTGCTTCATGAAGTAATATGTAGCAGGTGATGCTGCAGCAGGAAGAATCAATGGCCAGTAAGAATCATACAGATGAATCTTCATCATGAACTGCATGAAACCGATGATAGAAACCTGTGCAGGAATCATCATGATAGCCATAATAAATGTATGAGCCGCATTCTTCAGCTTAAAGTTATATACTGTAAGACCATAAGCGGTCAGTGTAGAACAATATACTGTAAGGATTGTAGCCGGTACAGAGATAATAGCACTGTGAAGCATAGCGCCCCAAAGTGAAGTACCTACGCCTTCTGCCTTTGCCATCAATCCTGAGAAGTTCTTACCAAACTGTGCGAAAGAACCTGGAAGCAAATGTACACCAGTCTTGATTGTGTTAGAATCCAATGTTGAGTTCACGATCATCAAATAGAACGGGAACACACTGATGATACAGAGCAACACACAAATGATTGTTCTAAATATCTTCGTTGCACGAATACGTCCTGAGTAGCTTGCTTCAACTTCTGCGTTTTTAGCCATTATTCGTACACCCCCTTATCGAATTACAGCATGCTTCTGCTTCGGCTGTCTGTCTTTTGTTACAGCGAAGAAGACGATACTGATTACCATTGTTACAAGGAACAGGACAATAGATGAAGCGGCTGCTTTACCATAATCCTTAGATGTGAATCCAAGTGACTTGATCCACATTGTAATTGTCTCTGATGCATAGTTTGGCTTACCATTGAAGGACTGGTCAACGTTGAACAGAGATGGAATATCATACATCTGCAGACCACCGATAGCGGATGTTACCAGATTGTACTGGATAATCGGCTTCAACAGTGGCAATGTAATCTTGAAGAACTGCTGCTTGCTGTTTGCACCATCTACCATGGCAGCTTCGTAGAGTGATGGGCTGATACCTAAGATACCTGCAATCAGGACGATCATAGAGTTACCATACCACATCCAGAACTGCATGAATGCAATCAGTCCGATTGTACCACCAGGGCTCTCCATGAAGTCATACTTCTGTCCGATGATGTGTGCATTTCTAAGCATCATAGCGATAGGTCCGTTTGCATTAAACAAACTGTAGAACAATACGGCGATGGAAGATGCTGTAATGATGTTCGGCATGAACATCATGATCTTGAACGCGCCCTGTCCCTTTAATTTTACGACTGTATCTGTAAACCAAGAAGCCAAAAGCAATGCTAAGAGGATCTGTGGAATGAAGTTCAAAACCCAAATCTTCAATGTGTTGCCAATGGTCTTAACTGTCATAGTATCAAACCATGATACAACCTCAAGGTTCTTTCCGGAACCCTTTGTAGTTGCAAGTACCATCACGTAGTTCTTAAGTCCGTTAAAATTCGGTCCCTGGAACTTTCCGAGTTTAATCTGGTAATATTCTACAAAACTGAGGTAAAAAGTATAAATCAACGGATACAGCTGGAATACAAAAAATACTAAGAAGAATGGAAGTATGAAAAAGTATCCATACTTTCCATATTCAACTGTCTTTTTCTTCATGATTTCACTTCCCCAACCTTTTCATAATTTTTAAACATATTTTTCGCGTCCCCCGTTAGACATTTTACAGGTAATACTGATTGGAGTATTATCTGTAAAATGTCTAACAGCGGTATGTTTTTTTAAATTATGCACCGGGCGTACCCGGTGCATAACCATAAATTCATATCAAATATAGGTTCCAGTAAATTACTCTACTGTAAGGTTCTGGTAACCATCTCTGATAGACTGCTTGATTGCCTCTACAGCGTCATCAACAGTTGCAAGCTCATCTGAGTTGTATGCCTCTGAAGCATTGTCAAGGTAACCATTGAATGTTGAATCGTACTCTGTAGCGTACTGAAGGTTGATCTTAGCAGCATTCTCTTTCCAAACTGAAAGTGGGTTAGCGCCACCAAGAACTGGTGATGATCCCTTACCATCAGCGATCAACTGATCTACAACTGCCTGGTTGTTAACATAGTCAAGAGTCTCGTCTGAGAGCTTGTACATTGTATCTGAATCACAGCAAAGTGTGTAAAGAACAAGTGCTGCAAGTTCCTTGTTAGGACACTGATCTGTTACACCAAGGTATGTACCACCCCAGTGATATGTTGTAGGACCCTGGCACATATTTCTCTTTCCATATGTAGCAGAACCTTCCTCGTCATTGATTGACCAGTAAACGAACCATGTACATCCAAAGTAACCGAATACATCACCTGTGAAGTCTGTGTTCCAACCATCTGACCACTGAGCGTTGTTGTTTGTGTACTCGCCATCGTAAAGCTTCTTAGCGAACTCAAGATACTCTGTGATAACTGGGTCGATGTTAACTGTGTCATTCTCTACCCATGCAGATGTTCTGTTGTCGATAATTGGCTTCTTTGCGTCTGAAGGGCCAGAAAGCATCTTGTAACCAGCCTGCTTCATTGTCTCAGCTGTCTTAAGGAATGTATCCCAATCCTTTACATACTCCTGAACTTCAGCTGGATCAGATGTTCCGAGAACTTCATCAGCGATATCTGTTCTGTAGATGAAACATCCAGGTGTTGCCTGCCAGCACATACCCTTAAGCTTGCCATCGATTGTAGCATAGTCAATTGTATACTGGTAAGCGTTGCTGTACATATCAGCTGTGATTCCAAGATCCTCAACAGGAACGATTGAATCAGAGCTTAAGAAGTACAGAGCAACATCATCATCACAAGCGATGATTGAAGGTACCTTGTCACCGCCGTTAGCGATAGCATTCTCGATTGAGCTCTTGTACTCATCAGATGTTCCGCCAAGACCAAGGTTCTCATACTGAATGAGGTCAGCATACTGAGGATACTTATCCTTTACATACTGAAGTCTGTCACCAAGCTCTGTGTTCCATGAGTAAACATAGATTGGATCGCTGTCTTCTGCAGGCATTGGAAGAGCCACCTCTGCGTTTGATGCTGATGCGTCATCTGCTGTAGCGTCATCTGTTGCGGCTGCCTCTGTTGTTGTAGCCTCTGTTGTAGCCTCTGTTGTTGTTTCCTCTTTCTTGTCGCCACAAGCCACAAGAGAAAGTCCCATTGCAAGTGCCAATGACAATGCCATTGCTTTTTTAAATTTCTTCACAAAAAAACCCTCCTTTAATGTGTTTTTGTCATTTTAACCTCCATATCATATCTCCTTTCAAACATTCCACAGATAAATCCTTCTAAAATTCGTATTATCTATGTGCAATTTAAACGAAGCCTACGACATATCGGTCAAATAAGACTTGTTTGAACCTGTTATTATTCCAGTCTAAGACTGTCGGTTCCTTAGTTAATTGTGAAATATCATAACATACTCCGTCATGACTAAGGTAATTATAGGACATATTTACCAAGTATGCAAGTACTTTTTCACTTTTTCTTCACGATTTTGTGCATTATTACTATAATTTGGATTAAATATGTCAAAATCCGCCTAATCATCCAGGTATGCTTTGATTAATTTTGCTACGTTGTCCGGATCATAGGTGTATAATCTCGATGGGCCAGACATCTCTTCAATCTGTACATTCTTATACTGACTGTAATACGCTTTCTTGTCTGCGTTGTACTCTCCGACATAATCTATGTCATCCGCGTCACCTGCACTTGCATCGGTTTCTGTACCATACACTTCCTTCAGTGCACCCTCATACTCTTCCCGCACGGATGTATCATCCTCGATATACGGCGCCATCAGCGGATTGGCAAGTATCACAAGCATAGGTGTCTGCTCCGGCCATCCCATTTTCTTCACTACAGCAGCATTATGCACTGCCTGCAGGTCCTCCTCATACATATCGGAGGTATAAAAATTCTTCGAGATCAGCGCCTTACGCACAATCATTTGTTTTTCCGTATATACAGCGCCAAAATTGTCCGGATAGACACTCTTTACATAGCGCTGTCCGCCAATCATTGCGAATTTTACCATCAGATAATTGAAGAATCCGCAATACTGTTCCTCAGTTACACCCTCAAAATCGTCCGCTACCGAAATGTTGATTCCAATGATTGACTCAACCTCATCCGGATATTTATCTGCCCAATAGGTTGCCTCCAGCCCTGCAATGCCATTCGGCACCAGTACATATGGTCCTTTGACATTCACTTTTTCCAGTGCTGTCCGAAGCTCTGTGACAATGCTTTCAATGTCTTTATCCGTCTTCGTCGCATCGCTGTAACCAAATCCGCTCCGGTCAATATACACAAGGCGGTACTCCTGCAACTTGCCAAACAGCGGCTCTAACGCAACCGAGTCATCCGTGATACCATTGCTATGGATAAAGACCAGTGTTTTATCTGCATTTTCATCGCCATCTACAATCACATGTACAGAATGGCCACCGACATCCACCATCTGCCCCTGCGGATTCAGATATCCTCGTTCATCCGCCAACTTGTTTTTGTGGATCAAAAGCAGCACGCCGATCACAATCAGATTGATTGCAATCGCCGCTCCGAATATAATAATAAATATTTTGAAAAACTTATGAAGAAATTCTTTAAACTTCTTTTTTTCTTTTTGATTTGCTTCTTTTTTCACGTTACTATACCCTTTTCCTATATTTTATCGCATTTTGCATACCTATATATAATAATGTAGATTATTTGAAATGTAAATAGTTTTCATATGTGTGATATTTATTTCACAATTTTACACTTTCTCCCAAGTTGCTTCTATGTTAATATAGTAGAAAGTTTTATTTGAGGAGGAATCCCGTTTATACAGGGAGCGAACACAAACATGAGCGATCAGGAAAAATCTACAAACAATGAGCAAAAAGCCAGCACAGATACCACCAAAGAAATCAAAAAATCCCAGTCAAATGAATCCGTACCAGAAGATACAAAGGAAACAGAAAGCGAAAAGGACTCCAAAGATGCAAAACCAACTGTCAACACTGAGGACAACCTCGAATTACACAGTCTGAGTTTCCGCGACCGCCAGCGCGCCAAGCGCGCACGGCTCAAAGAACACATGGATGGCATGTCAAAAGGGCAGAAATTCGGATACATTCTCTCTTATTATAAGGGAAAGATCATCCTCGGTCTGATTCTGCTTGCGATCTGCATAGCAATTCCAGTCACAATTTACAAGAAAAGTCGTCCAGTTGCTCTGTCCTACTGCATCGTCAACGCGCCGGAGCCATCCGCAGTGGACACGTCCTTCGTCGATGAATATCTGGACTTTTACAATCTGAATGGTGCTTACCAGTTAGAGAGTGATGTGACAGTGCATTTGGACAAGGACACTTACCTGGAAGAATACTCGCAAAACTCCAGTGCATCGATCTATACAGAACTGCCAATGCTGTGTTTCAACGGTTATTATGATGTCATGATCATGGACGAAAAAGGGCTGGAATACTGTGCTATGCAGGAAATCATCTATCCTTTGCGAAACTATCTGCCAGCCGAAATCTATTCTGAGGTAGAATCCCGTATCTGCTCCGCAGACGATAACGACGGGGTAAATGTGCCTTTCGCGATTGACATCAGCGATACAGATTTTGCAAAGGGGTTAAAGCTCGGTTATGACAAAGTATATCTGGGGTTCCCAGGGAACACAGAACGGAATTACATCAACGCAAAACGGATGTTAAAATTCATTCTGCATCTGGATATTGATACGGAAACAACTTATCAATAAAATGAAGCATTGTATGGTTCCTGACTATCACTTATGTTGCATAAGCAACAAGAATGGACAAGCCTCTCCGGAAGCCTGTCCATTCTTGTTGCTTTATTCTTTATTCTTTACTCTTTACTCTTTTCGTATCTTCAGATCTTCACCTCTGACGCAAAGCCATATATTTTACCATTTTGATCAATCCTGGTCATCACTTGCCATATTCATGACCTGACGTTTTCTTGCAAGCTCATCGTTCGCAAGGTATTCGTCGTAGGTTGTCTGCTTGTCAATCAGACCTGTGTTCGTAAGCTCCATGATGCGGTTCGCAGTTGTCTGTACAAACTGGTGATCCTGACATGCAAAGAGGCAGACGCCAGGGAACTTGATCAGTCCGTTATTTAATGCTGTGATGCTTTCCATGTCCAGATGGTTTGTTGGCTCATCGAGGATCAACACATTGGAGCCCATGATCATAAGCTTTGATAACAGGCAGCGTACTTTCTCGCCACCGGAAAGCACCTTGACCTTCTTCACGCCATCTTCGCCCGCAAACAGCATTCTGCCAAGGAATCCACGTACATACGTTGCATCCTTATCATCCGAATACTGTGCCAGCCAGTCTGCGATTACAAGATCGTTATCAAACTCCTTCGTATTATCTTTCGGGAAATATCCCTGTGACGTTGTAACGCCCCACTTATAGCTTCCCTCATCCGGTTCTTCCTCTCCGGCAAGGATACGGAACAGCGTTGTCGTTGCAATCGTGTTCGGTCCAACAAACGCAATCTTATCATCATGTCCGACTGTAAAGGAAATGTTATCCAGCACTTTCACACCATCAATCGTCTTGGAAATGTTCGATACAGTAAGCACCTCATTTCCAATCTCTCTCTTCGGGCGGAAATCAATGTATGGATATTTACGGCTCGATGGGCGGATCTCATCAAGCTGAATCTTCTCCAATGCACGTTTTCTGGAAGTTGCCTGCTTGGACTTTGAAGCATTTGCCGAGAAGCGCTGGATAAACTCCTGCAGCTCTTTGATTTTCTCTTCCTTCTTCTTATTCGCTTCCTTCATCTGCTTGATCATAAGCTGGCTGCTCTCATACCAGAAATCATAATTGCCGGCATAAAGCTGGATCTTCGCATAATCAATATCTGCGATATGAGTACATACCTTATTCAGGAAATAACGGTCATGCGATACAACAATAACTGTATTCTCGAAGTTGATCAGGAACTCCTCCAACCATGCAATCGCATCGAGGTCCAGGTGGTTTGTCGGCTCATCCAGAAGCAAAACATCCGGATTACCGAACAGTGCCTGCGCGAGAAGTACCTTGACCTTCAGGTTGCCATCAAGTTCGCTCATCATCTTATAATGGATATCTGTATCTACACCAAGTCCGTTCAGAAGTGTTGCAGCATCGCTCTCCGCATTCCAGCCATCCATCTCTGCAAATTCTGCCTCGAGCTCTGATGCGCGGATACCATCTTCGTCTGAGAAGTCCTCTTTCGCATAAATTGCGTCCTTTTCCTTCATAATGTCATACAGGCGCTTATTCCCCATAATAACGGTATCTAATACCATATATTCATCATATTTAAAGTGATCCTGCTGAAGGACCGACAAACGCTCGCCGTCGTTCATGATAACTTCGCCATTCGTCGGTTCGAGTTCTCCCGAAAGAATCTTCAAGAACGTAGATTTACCGGCTCCGTTCGCACCGATCAGACCGTAACAGTTTCCTTCCGTAAACTTTATATTTACATCCTCAAACAAAGCCCGCTTTCCAAGCCGCAGGGTTACATTATTTGCACTAATCATATTTTGTTTCCTTTCTTTTCTCATCATACAAAGCCGCTTTATCTGCTTTGTCCAGATAAATCCACAATGAGTATATCAACCGCCCCCTTTTATGTCAAGCTTTATACCATACCCCGGCACGATCCTTCTGTCACAATCTCCGCCAGTCAGGTCAGCAGGTATAAGCGCATAACAAAAGGGACTTTCGAAAAAGTCCCTTCGATTCATATAAATTCTTATAAATCTTTGACGATCGGATCGTACAGATCCAGTCTGCAATGCTCATCCTCTGCAAAATGTCTGCAATTCAGGCAACTCTTCTCGTCGTCTGCCACATTGCAAAAACAAGATTTGCGCTCGCTCTTGTCATAAGCGCTGCAACGCTCGGCTACTTCTCTGTAAACTTCTGCTCCAGCTCGCATACAATATCCTCCTTCTCTGAACCGACTTTATTCCAGTTCTCGGATAGTATGCTCAAAAACGTCATGCTTTATGCCGTGCCAGTCGCGAGTTGCAACAACGAATGCATCACTGCCAGACTCACAATATACGAATATGCACAATCCAGATTTACATCACCCCGGTCATGCATATAACGCTCGTGTTTTTCCTTAATATAATCAAGCAGTTCCTGAAATGAGCAGATTGTCGGCAGCATCCTTTCATCATACTGCATCTCTCCGCTTTCATACCGATGACGGACAAAGCTTCGGATTCGGTGTTTCAAATCCTCCTCATATACACAGTGATCCTTCAAGCTTCCCGGATAATGTGAATTATGTGGATATGTAAAATAATCCGCAATGTAATGCAGGATCACACCCATCCGGATACTCGATAAAATCGAAACGCCCTTTTTCTTTGTTTTATAATGCTTCAAGAATCCAAGCATCTTCTTTTCACACACATCAAACGTATCATCGATACAGTGACGTTTTGTCAAAAAAGAAGGTGTGCAATCCGGAAGTATACTTCCAACATACAGGGAAAAATGATGTCCAAACCGCTGTTCTGCGGACAGTCCGTGTACAACACCTTTTGTCAGTGATATGTGTGACTTCTTACGCATGATATGCCTCCTTTACCTTCCGGTTATCTGCGACGTTCCCACGTCATGTTTTTTCCGATCTTCCTCGAAATGATATAGCGCGGGCGGCATTTTACCTCCTCATAGATCTTCGCAATATAATAGCCGATGATTCCTAGTCCCATCAGGATAAAACTCCCCATAATCAAAATCAGAAGAATCACCGTCGTAAATCCTTCAACCGCATTCCCGGAAAAATATTTCACAAGTGTCTGTATACCTAGTATAACCGCAAACAGGAACCCAAGTATACCGGTAATTCCTACCATTGTCATTGGAGCAGAGGAAAAGGAAACAATATTGGAGATTGCATAGCGAATCAACGATTTTGTTGACCATTTTGATTCTCCAACCTCACGTTCCCGTACATCAAACTCCACTGATGTCGTCCGGAATCCAATCCACGACGAAAGCGCTCTAAAAAACGCATTCCGTTCCGGCATCTCCAGCAATGCTTCTACCGCACGTCGGTCAAGCAGTTTAAAATCAGACGCATGAGACATATCAATCTTTACAGCCTTCGAGATCATCTTATAAAACAGTCCCGCGCTCATCTTGTGAAACACGCTTTCCTTTCCACGCGTGCGCTTGACACCTTCCACCACTTCATATCCCTGCTGCCACAACCGATACATCTCTACGATTGTTTCAGGCGGATGCTGCAAATCACAATCCATCACAACCACACATGAACCGCCTGCATTCTCAAGTCCCGCCATCATCGCAGATTCTTTTCCAAAGTTTCTGGAAAAATGAACGCCATTTACATGTTCATCTTCTTTCTCGGCATTCACTATTTCCTGCCAGGTTCCATCCTTGGAACCATCATCTACAAATACAATCTCGTACTCAATTTCTTCATTTTGTAAAATCCCGCCTATCGTTGTTGCTGCTTTTTTTATCATTTTTTCTTCATTATAGGCAGGTAACACTACTGATAACATCTTTTCACCGTTTTACACTTTCCTGTTTGTTATTACCAATATTATTTTATCACACTTACCATAAATAAAAAAGAGGCAGTCCTTGTTTCTGCCTCTTTTTTTATGCTATTTTTGCATTTATTCCGCAAGTGCCTTAAATGCCTCATCCAGATCCTCAATGATATCGTCAATATTTTCTGTACCGATAGAAAGTCGGATTGTGTTTGGTTTGATTCCCTGATCCAAAAGTTCTGCCTCGTTGCACTCAGAATGCGTGGTTGATGCCGGGTGGATGGCAAGTGACTTTACATCCGCTACGTTTGCAAGCAGAGAGAACAGTTCGAGATTGTCAATAAACTTCTGCGCCTCTGCAGCGCCACCCTTGATCTCAAATGTAAAGATTGATCCGCCGCCATTCGGGAAGTACTTCTTGTAAAGCGCCTGCTGCTCCGGATTCTCAGAGATAGATGGGTGATTCACCTTTTCTACCTGTGGCTGATTCTTCAGATACTGTACAACCTTGAGTGCATTTTCTACATGACGCTCGACACGGAGAGACAATGTCTCAAGTCCCTGCAGGAAGATGAAGGAATGTACCGGCGAGATCGTTGCACCTGTATCACGGAGCAGGATAGCACGGATGTAAGTTGCAAATGCAGCCGGTGCTGTATCCTTTGCGAAGCTGACTCCATGATAAGATACGTTTGGCTCTACCAGCCATGGGAACTTGTCCCCGGCCTTCAGCCAGTCAAATTTACCGCTATCAATGATCACACCGCCGAGTGTTGTTCCATGACCACCGATAAACTTCGTTGCGGAATGAACGACGATATCTGCCCCATACTCGACCGGTCTTACAAGGTATGGAGTTGCAAATGTGTTATCGACAACAAGCGGAATGTTGTGTGCATGTGCGATCTTTGCGATTCGTTCAATATCTACCACCTCTGAATTCGGATTTCCGAGTGTCTCGATCTGAACTGCCTTTGTGTTTGGCTTAATCGCTGCTTCAATTGCATCGTAGTCAAATGGATCTACGAAAGTTGCCTCGATACCATAATCCGGAAGTGTATGTGCAAGCAGGTTGTAAGTACCACCATAGATATTCTTAGCTGCTACGATATGGTCACCTGCATGTGCCAGTGCCTGGAATGCATAGGTAAGAGCGGCTGCTCCGGAACCAACTGCAAGTGCTGCAACACCACCTTCGAGTGCAGCGATACGCTTCTCAAATACGTCCTCTGTCGGGTTTGTCAGACGTCCGTAGATGTTACCGGCATCCTTCAATCCAAACCGGTCCGCTGCATGTTTACTGTTGTGGAACACATAAGAAGATGTCAGATAAATCGGAACGGCTCTTGCGTCCGTTACCGGATCCGGCTGCTCCTGTCCTACGTGCAGCTGTAATGTTTCAAACTTTAAATTTCTGTCCTCATAATGTTTCTTTCCCATAATCTTGTACCTCGTCTTTCTTTTATTTTCCGGCTTGTGCCTTGTTGTCATTTTTTGTTTTGCAATCCGTTTTCCTGATTGCAAGGTTATCTTATCATCCTAATTCCTATTTGTCTAATAGGAATTAAATTGAATCAGTTATAATTTTATATTATAGCAAAATCTATACTTGACACCCTTCATCCAAATATATAGAATATAAGGAAATTTATACATAAAAGGAGTGGTTTTTTTGGACAATAGTCCCGCGTTACAACTAATTATAATTCTGATTTTACTGGCTCTTTCCGCTTTTTTCTCTTCCTCAGAGACTGCACTGACAACGGTAAGCCATCTAAAGCTTCGTTCTCTCGCAGATGACGGAAATAAGAAAGCAAAGAAAGTATTAAAAGTAACCGAAAATTCAAGTAAACTATTAAGTGCGATCCTGGTCGGAAACAACATTGTCAACATCTCCGCCTCCGCACTTGCAACAACCTTTTGTACAAACATGTTCGGAAGTAAATACATTGGTGTATCGACTGGAATTCTGACATTGCTTGTCCTGATCTTCGGTGAGATCTCCCCGAAGACCCTTGCAACACAATATGCATTGCAGCTTTCCATGGTCGTTGTCTACCCGATTTCGTGGCTGATGACGCTGCTCACCCCTGTTATCTTCCTGTTAAATATATTGACCGGAGCCATTTTCAAGCTGTTCCGTGTCGACCCATCCGCGAAGAAAGCAAGCATTACCGAAGCAGAGCTTCGTACTATTGTAAATGTCTCTCACGAAGAAGGCGTCATTGAGCCCGAAGAAAAATTCATGATATCGAATGTAGTTGATTTTGGAGATGCCGTTTCCAAGGATATCATGATTCCAAGAGCTGATGTAATTGCAGCCGATGTAAATTCTACTTATGACGAATTAGTCGACATCTTTAAAAGTGAAACATACACAAGAATCCCGATTTATGAGGATTCCAAAGAAAATATCATCGGCATCCTTAATATCAAGGATTTATTTTTCTACCGGGAATTATTAGATATCCGTTATTTTGACTTGCGAAGTATTCTGCGAAAGCCATTGTTTGTATCTGAATACCAGAAAACAAGTCAGATTTTTGCCGAGATGAAGACTTCCGCAGACAGTATGGCGATTGTTCTGGACGAATATGGACAGGCATCCGGAATCATCACAATGGAGGATCTGGTTGAAGAAATCGTAGGGGATATCCGGGATGAATACGATGACAGCGAAAACGACCTGATCCGCGATCTTGGCAATCACACCTACGACATCGATGCATCCATCAAACTGGATGATCTAAACGATAAACTTCACACAGATTTCCAGTCAGAGGATTACGATTCACTTGCCGGATTCATCATTGAACTGTTGGACAAAATTCCAACCGCCGGAGAAGAAGCAAACTGTGAGGGAGCACATTTCAAGGTTACGGAAGTTCATCGGAATCGTATCGAACGTGTCACACTGACACTTGTTCCAAAAGAAACAGCAACAGAAAAAGACGAAACGTAGAATTACGTCTCGTCTTTTTTCTTCTTTTTCTTATCTTTTTCATTTGTCTGTTCCTGCTCCTTCGCCTGTTCCGCAGCCATCTCATCGATAATCCGCTCCATGATCTTCTTCTTGATGAAGATATCATATCCAAGCAATGACAGAAAATTCAGATTCTTAATATACTTATCTTCCACACCAGGGAAATCATGCTCCGACAATTCAAAAGTCTTTACCACACTGTTTTCCACCCGGAAATGCTGATGCTGCTCTAACTTATAAAGACTTGCATAGATTTCTTCTAAGTTGTGCGGTGCATCCGGGTTCTCAAAATAATGATCGATCAACGGTTTCAACATGATCTGAATATCACTGATCGATATCACATTTTTCAGGTAATAGATATAAATCAGCAAAATCAGATGCTCCTTTGTATACCGCTTCTTCTCCGGCGGCGGGAGCAGATTGTTCTTCGTGTAGTTGTTAATCATCGTCTTGGTCAGTGTCTTATCTTCCTCATACCGTTTGTTCTGTGAAAGATATTTATCCATGAATGTCGTCACCTGATCCATATAAAGCTCAATCGAAGGAAGATCCTCCGGTGCAATATACCCAAGTTGCGTCATTTCCCGTATTTGTTTTTTCAGGCTGTCCTTTTCAATATCCATATAATATACGCTCCTAATGCGTATATTATATAGTATTGAAAACCATGTGTAAAGGTTTAAATGAATATATCTGATTAGTGTGTCTTATAGTAGTTGATCAGGCAGCCAGCGAGAATAATATCTCTCTCATCATCTGTCAGGTCGCCAAGCTTCAAAGACAACTCTTTCATATCCTTGTTTACAACATATGCCTTGATGATCTCATCCTTGTTGCGGATTGCCTGTGCAACGCCCGGAACGAATACATAATCATCCACGTCAAAATCGTAATCTTCATCCATCACGAATGGAAGCATACCCCAGTTAATCAGGTTGGAACGATAACGCTTTGTCGCATACTCCTTGGCGATATTTGCCCAACCGCCAAGTACCTTCTGGCAGGAAGCTGCCTGCTCACGTGCAGAGCCGTCGCCTGGCTTCACTGCAAAGATCGTACTTCCGACACCAGTGTTCGAACCACACGCATCCGGGAACATTTCCTTTACCTTGTGCATGGCTGTCTTCATATTCGGATCTGCCTCGCCCATACATTCGCCAGCTTCACGCACACGTTCTACCTTCTGGATTGCCTTCGCTCTGCCTACATACTCTGGATCCTTACGGGACAATGTAAACTCTGCAAGTCCAAGCGGATTCGAACGATAAGAAGATGTCTCACCGGAAGGAATCAGTTCATCTGTCGTCGTTACCGGATCATGGATAACCGATGCGACCTTAAGCATCAGATTGTCTGTCAACGCTACCATCTCCGGCCAGTCCTTGATGTTTGGTCCGAACTTAATCTCCTGCTCCGGCTGCGGATGTCCCCATCCGTTATAAACACGGTTATCGTAAATCTTCTTGTCAAAGAAATATTTCTGTCCCTTGTACTCGACATCCAGATCGGTTGCAGCTGTTAAGAAGCCCTTGTTTGCTGCTGTCGCCGCAATGGAACGTGCATCCATCAGTGCAACGGAAGCAATCTGTCCATTCTGAATCTTTGAACCCTCGCGGTTCGGGAAGTTTCTTGTCGAGTGACGGATGGAGAATGCATTGTTTGCCGGCGTATCTCCAGCACCAAAGCACGGTCCACAGAATGCTGTCTTGACAATCGCACCTGTCTCAATCAGGTCTGAAAGTACGCCATTCTTAGCAAGCTCCATATAAATCGGAGTGGATGCCGGATATACAGAAAGCGTAAATTCATCAGCACCAATATATTTTCCACGGATCAGGTCAGCTGCCTGACAGATATTCTCGAATCCACCGCCGGCACAGCCTGCGATGATTCCCTGCTCTACATAGAGTTTTCCGTCAACAACCTTATCCTTCAGTGTAAAGTCGATCTTGCCATCTAAGGATACCTGCGCACGCTTTTCCACATCATCTAAAACGTCCATCAGATTTGCCTTTACATCCTCGATCGTATAGACATTGCTTGGATGGAATGGCATAGCGATCATAGGTTTCACCTTAGACAAGTCTACGTAAACAACACCATCATAATAAGCAACTGCACCCGGATTTAATTCCTTATAGCACTCCGGTCTGTAGTGCGTCTCATACCACTCTTCAATCTTCTCATCCGTCTTCCAGATGGAGGACAGACAGGTTGTCTCGGTTGTCATAACATCGACACCGATACGGAAGTCTGCAGAAAGTTTGTCCACACCAGGTCCTACGAACTCCATGACCTTGTTCTTTACATAACCACAACCGAAAGTCGCACCGATAATTGCAAGGGCAACATCCTGTGGGCCAACGCCCTTTTGTACTTCGCCATCCAGATAGATTGCTACCACGCCCGGCTTTGCAACATCGTATGTACGCTTCAACAGCTGCTTGGCGAGCTCGCCGCCACCTTCACCAATTGCCATTGTACCGAGGGCGCCATAACGTGTATGACTG
This sequence comes from Wujia sp., assembly GCF_056872695.1. Taxonomy (NCBI): domain Bacteria; kingdom Bacillati; phylum Bacillota; class Clostridia; order Lachnospirales; family Lachnospiraceae; genus Wujia; species Wujia sp. The sequence continues at coordinate 39,369 of NZ_DBMFCD010000008.1, forward strand.
TCAGAACCAAGAATCATGGCTCCACATTCTGCAAGCATCTCTCTTGCGAACTGATGGATAACTGCCTGATGAGGTGGTACATAGATTCCGCCATATTTTTTTGCACAGGAAAGACCAAATACATGATCATCCTCGTTGATTGTTCCGCCTACTGCGCACAAAGAGTTATGACAGTTTGTAAGTACATAAGGAATTGGGAACTCTGTCAATCCTGATGCTCTCGCCGTCTGGATAATACCAACAAATGTGATATCATGGCTTGTCATCTTATCGAATTTAATCTTCAGCTGTTCCATATTTCCTGAAGTATTATGTGCTTCAAGAATTCCATATGCCATCGTATTCTTCGAAGCATCCTCTTTCGATGTCTTTACTCCCTTTGATGCAAGTACTGCCTGTGCCTGTCCATCATCTGCAACCAGCTCGGAACCATTCAGCAAGTATGCACCTGTTTCATAAAGTTTTACCATAATTCGCCTCCATACTCTCGTTTAATTTATTTGTAAGCTAAGATATAGCTTTCACTGTCCTGTAATGTTACTGCATCAAAATCTTTTACACCCTTATTTAAGGCTGTTGCCAGGGTTTCACTCTGCTGGGAAAGGTACTCTGTCTCATCGACAACCTGTTCATTCACATAATAAGTACCATCCACATTCTGCACATATGGTCCATCGGTAATCACACCATCTGAATACCGTTTCAGACAATATTCATCGCCGGACGTTCTTGTCGACAGCCAAGGAAATGCAACAAAGCTGCTGTCACTGCAGAAGCTTCTCACCTTTGCATATCCAAGATAAGAAACTGCGCCATCCCGATATGTGAAAATAAAACAGCTCACATAGGTCTCATTGCGTTCCAAACTGTTGTAGAAAAATACTTCCGGTGTACCATCCTCATCCACGTCGTACAACAGCATACTGTCCGGTTTGATGTTCTTATAGGTGGAATCCAATATATTGATACCATCTTCGGTTTCGCCAAGTACTTTCTGGATTTCTGAATCCGCATTTTCTGCCAGCTTCACATACGCCTTCTGCCAATCCTTTGCCATCTGAAGCTTATACTTTTGAAGATTCATATCGTCAGAGTAATATTTTTCCAGCTTATCTAACAGATTCAGTGCATTCTGATTATCGCCAATCTCAATATATGTGTCAAGAAGACCATCATAATAATTCATGCCTGTTGTATATGCAAGCTTATATAAGGAATAAAATTTATCAATATACTGTGAATCGAGGGGTTCCAGCTGCACCGTTTCGCATATATTCAATGCTGTCAGGTAATCCCCCTGGTCATATGCCGACTGTGCCGAATCATACAATGCACGATAGGACTCGATCACCCTGACATTATTTGAAATGACCGCCGTATATTCCGAAATATCTGTAACTGCCAGACCATTGATGATTGAAATATAACTGTTCATCACATCTGCCGTGATCTCACCACTCACATATTGCTGATATTTCTCATTTAAAACTTCTATGACAACTTCTTTTTTCGTGTCTGCATCCAGGCGAAGATTAATCTTATTGATTGTCTCATTTGCCTGCACAACGCCCTGACCGTTATAATTCTGGTTCGCATTATAGATCTGCTCAATCGCATTGCGGTATTCAGTCCGATTTACAAGCACATTATATTTTGTACAAATATTCTTCGTCTCGTCAATACTATTAATAGCGTCATACGCCGCTACTGTATATATATAGTCTTTCTCACCAGTCTGGTATTCCAGGCAGATGTGCTTCGCATAATCCGGAAGCATCTCTTGTACCTGTTTTTGTTTTTCATTGTCTAACGCTTCATAGTTTTTTTGTACCTCACTCCACTGACCAACTTCAATTCCATCAAAAACCTTATATTCATTGTAGTACGGGTACAGGAATACAATTGCCGCACAGGCAACGATTGCAAGCACTATAAACGACACTATAATGAGTCTGTTCCATGTCTTTTTCATCCTTGCACCTCCTAATCCACCACAACCGGTTTTGCTTCCGCATCGTCTGCCGGCAGAGTTTCCGCACCATCCATATCCTGAGAGGATACATCACTTGGTGTTGCCTGCTCAAACGGTTGCTCCACCCATGTGTCAATCAGATCCGATGGAGTCGCTACTCCCTGCAATGCAGATACCTGCTGTTCGTATTTGGATGTATCTGTCTCCGTGGCAAATCCCTCTACATGCAGATTCTTTTCCTTTTCTCCCACCTGCGCATAGGAAGGAGCAATGACCAGCCGATAGACAAATAATGCAACCGCAGCGATTCCCACAATCAGCATCAGCAAAGACAGCACGCCAAAAAATTTATGTGCACCGCCTGCTTTCATCTGCTCATATGTATCATCATCTACATCGGCATACTTTGCCCGTTTCTTTTCCTGCTTTGCCTTGATCTTTTCGTCTTTAATCCGGTTTTTGCGTTCCCATTTGTTCTCCTCTGCGACATATGCACCAAATAGCGCAGAAGATTCGCTTTCTTCCTGTGGTACGGCATCTTCCGCCACAAGTCCATCCACGTCTATTTTATCTTTTTTCAGTTCCGCATTCTCAGATACAGTTGTCTCCATTTTCTTCTCTGTGTCTTCTGACACATGAGTCTCCATTTCCCCATCCGTGTCTTTGTCCGTCTGTGGATCAATTGGAATCAATTCGATTTCTTCCTGATTATCTATGTTATTTTTATCTTTCTTTTTTCTTCGCATAACAAAACTCCTTTGTTTTTGTTGTGTAAAAGCTTAACGTATTGATTATATCAATTTCGACCAAATTATTCAAGAAAGATTGTTATTTGCCAAGAAAAACCACCGACTCTCTTTACATTTTTTAACAGAATGGTATAATTATCGTGTTTTTTACTGTATTTATGAGAAATGGAGTGCAATATATGAAAAAGAACATCGAGATCAGATGGCACGGACGTGGAGGTCAAGGTGCCAAAACCGCAGCACTTTTGCTTGCGGACGTTGCTTTCAACACTGGTATGCACGTCCAGGGATTTCCGGAGTATGGTCCGGAACGAATGGGCGCGCCGATCACAGCCTATAACCGGATCGGCGAATCTGAAATCCGGGTACATTCCAACATTTACCACCCAGACTATGTGGTTGTTGTAGATGAGACACTGCTTCATTCCGTAGATGTCACAAACGGTCTGAAGGAAGATGGTGCTATCGTAATCAACACCCCGCATCCAAAGGAAGAGATTCTTCCTTTATTAAATGGATACAAGGGAAGCGTTTATACCATTGACGCACATAAGGTATCGATGGAAACACTTGGAAAGTATTTTCCTAACTCCCCGATGCTTGCTGCTATCGTGAAGGTTGCAGACATCATGGATAAAGATGTATTCTTATCCCAGATGCAGGCATCTTATGAACACAAATTCGCAAAGAAGCCGGAAGTAATCGACGGCAATATGCGTGCACTGAAAATGGCGTTCGAGGAGGTAAAATAAATGTCAAAAGCAACAGATATTTCTAAAATCAATGAACATAGTCCTTACTATGATATGACGCCGGGCAACCAGATCTATGGTGGCGGCGGTTCCCGCAAATTCTGTACAGGCGAATGGAGAACAAAGACTCCTGTTATTGACTGGGGAAAATGTACACAATGTCTGCTCTGCACACCGGTCTGTCCGGACAGCTGTATTCCGGTCAAGGATGGCAAAAGAGAAGACTTCGACTTAGACCACTGCAAGGGCTGCGGTATCTGTGAGCGTGTCTGCAGCTTTGGTGCAATCACAATGAAGGAGGGAATCTAATATGGCAATTCGTGAAAGAATGTCAGGTAATGAGGCTGTTGCACATGCTATCAAGCAAATCAATCCTGACGTAATGGCTGCATTCCCAATTACACCATCGACAGAGATTCCACAGATGGTATCGACCTTCATTGCAAACGGCGATATCGACACTGAGTTTATCCCGGTGGAATCCGAGCATAGCTCCATGAGTGCTACCATGGGTGCCTGCGCCGCCGGTGCAAGAGCAATCACAGCGACTTCTTCCTGTGGTCTCGCTTACATGTGGGAAGTGCTTTATGTTGCAGCTTCCGATCGTCTTCCTATCGTTATGGCAGTTGTAAACCGTGCATTAACCGGACCGATCAATATCAACTGCGACCACTCTGACAGTATGGGTGCCAGAGATGCCGGCTGGATCCAGATTTACGCCGAGAACAACCAGGAAGCTTACGACAATTATATCCAGGCATTCCGCATTGCCGAGCATCCGGATGTCAAACTTCCATTTATGGCTTGCCAGGATGGTTTCATCACCAGCCACGCAGTTGAGAATATCTCACTGATTGAGACAGAGAAAGTAAAAGAATTTGTAGGAAGCTATGAACCGGAAAACTTCCTGTTAAATGCAGATATGCCAATGGCTGTTGGTCCCTATGCAAACTCTCCATTCTACATGGAGACAAAGATGAACCAGCGTATCGCCATGAAGAACGCAAAGAAGGTTATCTTAGAGGTCGCAGAGGAATTCGAGAAGATCTCCGGAAGAAAATACGGACTTTTCGAGGAGTATCGCATGGATGACGCCGAGTATGTGATCGTCATCATGGGATCTGCTGCCGGAACAACAAAGGAAGCTGTTGATGAGCTTCGCGAGCAGGGAATTAAAGCAGGCATGATCAAGGTTCGTGTATTCCGTCCGTTCCCGGGTACCGAGTTAGCTGCCGCACTCAAAAATGCAAAGGGCATCGCGATCATGGATCGTGCAGAAAGCTTCTCCGGATGCGGTGGTCCGCTTGGTTCTGAACTGAAGGCTGCTTTATATGATGCAAAGAACGAATCTACAACCGTCAACTATTTCTACGGTCTTGCCGGAAGAGATTACACAGTAGAAACAGCCTGCGGTATCTATCAGGATCTGATGGATTATGTATCCGGCAAGCAGGAAGTAGAACAGTTCAAATATATCGGACTTAGAAAGTAACGGAGGAAATCGAGATGGCATTTAATTTCAAAGAAGTAATGAGCAAACCGGAACGTCTCGCTCCGGGACATAGAATGTGTGCAGGCTGTGGCGGAACAATCGCTGTTCGTACAGTTCTGCGTGCCCTTCATGAGGGTGACAAGGCAGTCATCGGAAACGCAACCGGCTGTCTGGAGGTATCCAGCTTCATGTATCCATATACCGCATGGGAGGACAGCTACATGCACAATGCATTTGAAAATGCAGGTGCTACCCTTTCCGGTATTGAAACCGCTTACCATGCATTAAAGAAAAAGGGAAAGATCTCCGCCAATTATAAGTTCATCACGTTCGGTGGTGACGGCGGAACTTACGATATCGGTCTCCAGTCTCTGTCCGGTGCGATGGAGCGTAACCACGATATGGTATATGTCTGCTATGATAACGGCGCTTACATGAACACCGGTATCCAGCGTTCTTCTGCGACACCGATGTTCGCAGATACAACGACAACACCGGTTGGTAAATGCTCCAACGGTAAGATGCAGAACCGGAAGGATCTCGCATCTATCATCGCAAACCATGATATTCCATATGTTGCACAATCTACCTTCATCGGAACCATGAAGGATCTGTACGAGAAGTCCGAGAAGGCGATCTACACACCAGGTGCCGCATTCTTAAATATCATGTCACCATGTCCGCGTGGCTGGCGATATGATACACCGGATATCATGAAGATCTGCAAGCTCGCAGTTGAGACATGCTACTGGCCACTGTTCGAGGTTGTGGAAGGCAAGTGGATCTTGAACTATGAGCCAAAGAAGAAGCTTCCAATCGAAGACTTCCTTCGTCCACAGGGCAGATTCAAGCATCTGTTCAAGCCGGAAAACGAGAACCTGCTTGTACAGTATCAGGAAGAGGTTGACCGCAGATGGGAAAACCTGCTGTATATGTGTTCAAAGTAAATATCTATGATAATACAAAAGCTCCACGCTTAACCTGTAAGCGTGGAGCTTTTGTATTATCTGTTATACTTCCTGCTTTTCTCCGCCATGTAGCAGAAGCTCTAATATCACCATCTCGGTTGCGAGTTTGTCCCGCATCCTGCCTGTCTTGATATTCGTATCAGCTTCCTGACATAACCGCACACAGGAAATCAGCTGCTCTTTCGTGAAGGATTTTGCCTGTGCAATATATTTTTTTACAAAGTACGGGCGGATGCCGAATGTCGAAGCAATCTGTCCTTCCGGCGTGCCGGTATCAAATGCAAAGCGAATTTTCAGAAGCTGCATAAAATTCCGTGTGATCAGCACAAGAATCTTCATCGGCGCCTCCTGCAAATACAGGAGATCATCGTATAATTCCATTGCTTTTTGCTGCTGCTTCTCAGAAATCGCATCAATCATATCAAATATCTTGTCCTCCACCTGATTCACGCAAAGCAGATCAATATCCTCTTTGGAAACGCTTTTCTTATCCACTACATAAGCACGAAGCTTATCCACTTCGTTTTTGAGCAGATTCATGCTGTTTCCAACCCGGTCGATCAGATAACGCAATGTCGTGCCGCTGATTGCAATCTGATCTTCCGCAAACATGCCATTCAGCCAGACAGCTAACATCTCACTGTCCGGTGCATCAAACATCGCTACCGTACCTAGCTGCGCCACCTGCTTTGCAAGCTTCTTGCGGTTATCAATATTCTTCTCAACGAAAACCAGCACCGTTGTATCCGGCAGCTCTTCCAAGGCCTTCTCCAGCTTCTCACAGCCATTCTTAAAAAAATTACTGTTCTCCACCAGCACGACTCTCCGCTCAGTGAAAAACGGCATTGTATCTGCAAACTCGATAATATCCTCCGGCTTTGAATTTTCCCCTTTATAGGTGATAAAATTCATCGTATCTCCCGGATCGATCATCGCTGCAATCAGCTTATCCCGGTATTGATAGATCAGATATGGTTCCGTACCTCCAAGCAGATACACACGGCTGAATTCTTTCTTATTGATTTGTTCATTTAAAATGGCCATGCCATTTGCTTTTTCTTTTTTTGCCATGGTGACTCCTTATTATCATGAAATACATTTTATCACATCCGATTCTATTCATCAATTTGATCTTAGATATATTCTTTTTACCATGTTCCACATAATTACTATCATTTATCTGCCCCGGAAAATAACCGCCCCCATCTCGTCTGTCCGAAGTATCTGTGTGCCTTCCTGTTCTAATCCCTCCAGCACTTCTGCATGTGGATGCCCATAACGGTTATTGTATCCACAGGAAATCACACCATAGTCAGCATGCGTATAAAACCCTTCCACATATGAATACTTCGAACCATGATGGGGAAGTTTGATACAATCAAACGATTGCTGTATATCCATATCTTCGATGGCATCTGCATCCATATCTCCGGTAAACAACATGTCAAACGTATTGGAATGATAAGTAAGTGCCAGACTCGCCGCATTTTTATCCTTTGCATGATATTCCGCAGTTGGATGCTGACAGGTAAGCGTAAACGTTCCATCTCCGATTACATCTTCCTCTTCCATCCATACAATCGGGATTCCCGCTGTTTGAAGCAGTGCTGCAAGCTCCACAAATGCCTCATCCTGAAACACATAGGCAGAAAAAACGACCGCCCGTACTTTAATCTGTGCCAGTTTTTCCTGTAACAAAATCTCCTTTAATCCGCTGATATGATCCTCGTCTGTATGTGTCACAAACCAATAATCAATGTCAGTCATGCCCTGTGAGCGCAATGCCGGAAGTAGAGTATACGTTCCGCATTTTGATTGTGAAGTGGATCCTCCATCTATAACCAGATTGCTTCCGTCCGGCGATCGTATCAGGATTCCGTCACCCTGTCCGACATCCAGAAAATACACGTTCTCTGTTCTCTGCTGTCGAAGCAGTATCATCTGCGCAGCTCCCTCCGCCAGAATCCCAGACACAATCACGCTCACTGTATATCTCACAACGGCTTTCTTCTGCCAGAATCTGCCCGTCTGTTTATAGATACGATCCCGAATCCAGTTTCTGCTGTTCGTCCGAAGTAATCCAAGAACCAAAGCGATTCCACCATACCATACAAGTATCTGCATCCCTCGTATCTCTCCCGTATGAATCGTATTCCACGGCAATTCAAGTGTTAAATTGCACAGCCATGTGTATCCACGCAGCAGCCATCCAACCGGAAGCATCACCAGTTTTCCAATCCCAACAGATCCTGTCGACGCAATCAGCCCGATCCAACCGCCAGCCACAACAGCAGTCATGCCTGGAACAACAATCAGGTTCAACAGCCATGCATATGCCGGAACTTCATAGTATGTCCCTGCCAGCACAGGAAACATCATCACATTTAACGCAACCGAATAAAAGAAGCTCTGCACAATATGGAAAGCAATACGGTGTTTCTTCTGATAGCGGCGGAACCAGGATTTCTTATGCAGCCGTCTCATTCCATAGTTTCCAAGCGACACCCCGGCAATCGCCATATAGCTTAACTGCATCCCGGCATCCAGAATCCGGACAGGGTTGCATAAAAGCATGATGAACAGTGCAATCCCCATTGCGGTCGGCATATCATAAGCTTTTCCATATATCTGTGCCACAAGCAGGATTACCATCATCCAGATTGCACGCATCGTTGCAAGACTCATCCCTGTCATCGTTCCATAGAGCCAGAGTCCCACAATCGTAATCATTCCAGCTGCCCGGACCTGCATGCGTAATTTACGCAGCAGCCGGAACAAACAGCCACCCAGCAAGGATATATGAAGTCCCGATATTGCCAAAATATGTGCAATCCCTCCCATCTGATACAATGTCTTGATTTCCGGTGCAATTTCAGACTTTTCCCCAAGCAAAATCCCGTTTACAAGCGCTGCTGTATCCTCAGGAAGAAGTTGTCCGATCTGCCGTCCGGCATATGTACGAAACTGATACAAACGCTGCTTCAACCTATAATACAGGTACATCGGAGTTCCAAGCACCTGACGTTTTTGTAAAGATACCACGGTTATCTTCGGTGTGTAATAATACGCTGTGATATTCCTGGCAAGATAGTAACTGCGCGCCGGAAATCCTCCCGGATTTCTCGGATTTTCAAATGTATAACAAGGACCGGAAACCTGCACAACATCTGAAATCTCATAGGGATCCGTTACCCCTCGAAGTAAAATACGTCCTGACACGCCCTCTCCTTCCAGCACCTGCAGCGTCCACGAATCCCCCATTTTGTCCATCAGAATCCCGGCACATGTCACTTCCGTTCCCTGTTTTTCTGCCCCCGTCGCATAGGTGGAAATCTCATATGCTTCCTCCTGCACAGACCACCTGCATGCAGGCATCCCGCCCCTCAAATCTTGTGGAACACGCAAAAAAGCGCAAACCATACCAAGGCTGACGCTCAGTCCCAATATGCATGCGCTTTTCCCATGCTTATATTTCTTCATGAAGATCCCAACGCAAATAAGCATAACTGTCGCTATGCTGATCCCGCCTGCCGTTCTCGTGTAAAGTGCAATCACCTCTCCAAGTGCATACGCCAAAGCTACACAAAAGAATGGTCGTTTCATGCTTCTCCTATATTCATTTTATTCGTCCTGTAAAATGCCTGTGTTAAATGGTAATGGTTTGTTTATATCCACCACATTCCGGTATTTGGTCTCTATTTTTCCATCTATCAGAATTTGCACTGTGTCCACGCCCGTCTGTGCAATGACAGAATCCACCAACGCATACAGTGTAATCTCCGGTGAAAGTGTACCTGCCGAATTTCCAAACTCTGCCGATAAATCCAGATAGCAGACAGAATCATGTACAGATACCTGATTTACCTTTGTATCTGCCGGCAGCACATTTTTTCGAACAAGCTCCCGCACGATTAATTCCTGATCCGATGTCTGCGGTTCCGTCTGCACCTTAATTCCACAGGATTCCAATCCGGTCCCCTGCGCATTTGGCACATACATCGCAATTATCTCCTGCGATAAACTATTTTCCTCTGCATCATAGTAGTATATGGTATCTCTCAGAAATAACTGATCTGCACAAACCTCGTCCACAGCATTTTTCACAGAGAGACTGATACTGGATATATCCTCAAGCTGGAACAATGTCTCTGTTGTCGCCGCCATCAGAAGTAAAATATCCTCGTTCTCATAGGTTCCCTCTTTCAGCTGCATTTCCAGCTGCAGACTGTTATCCTCGCCCATCATATACGTATACGCTTCTATTTTTGAAGAATCCAGAGCGGTGAGTGCAGTCATTACATCCTCTACACACGAAGCGATTGCATCCGGTGTTTTCAACTGGTAATCCTCCGCTGCACGGACAATAGTATTTCCATCAACTTCATAAAGATGAATCATGTTATCCCCAAGCGTCACCGTATCAATCGACGACCGCTTCTGCCCGCAGGCAGTCAGACAGAGCAGCACCGCCAGAAGCGCACAACCTATTTTCCAACGTTTCATTCTGCGCCACCATCCTTCCGTGCATCTTCTTCCATAGCATCTAATTCCAGTTTCATCGGAATCCGAATCGTAAAAGTCGTTCCTTCTCCAGACTCACTGTATAATTTAATGGATCCTTTATGCATCTGAATCACACTCTTGGTTATTGCCAGACCAAGTCCGGTACCTCCGGTATCGCGGCTATGCGCCTTATCTACCCTGTAAAAGCGTTCGAACACATGCTCCTTGCAATCATCCGGAATACCAACACCGGAATCTGCCACCTTGATATAGAAATTCCGGTGATCCGCATTCAGCGTTACCTTTACCCATCCATTATCCACATTGTATTTGACTGCATTCTCAATAATATTGGTCAATGCCAGACTCAATTTTACCTCGTCAACCCACGCAGTAATGTCCCGGTAGCTTTCGTACGTAATCTGAATTCCTCTGCTTTTCGCAATCGGAGTTACCCGTTTCAAAATAACCTCAAGCAGATCATTGATTTTAACTTCCTCAATGTTCATTGCTGCAGATTTTTTATCCATCTTAACAAGCGTCAGCAGATCCGTGATAATTTTGCTTTCCCGGTCTACTTCATCGACGATATCCGCCATAAATTCCTTGTACATCGCAAGATCTGCCGATTCATTCTGGATCAGGGAATCTGCCAGAACCTTCATTGATGTAATCGGTGTTTTCAATTCATGCGACACATTTGAAACAAATTCCTGTCGTGTAGAGTCAATGACCTTCAGCTTCGAAATAGTTGCATTATACCGTTCTGTAAGCTGTTTGAATTCCTTAAATCCACGTACCGGAATCTGCGTCTCCAATTGTCCGTCCCCCGCAATCTCCATCTGTTGATTGATACGCTTGATTCCACGCGAGCTTGCATTTCCTATCGCACAGGCTGCACAGATGCAGATTACCATAATCAGCGAAAACGACATCCAGTTCCTGCGCTCCACCCTGCGTTCGATGACCTTTAAGCTCTCCGTGGATGCCTGTATAACTAATACGCCCAAGACAGCTCCATCATCCTTTACCGCTGTAATATACTCCAGATATCCATTTTTTTTATTCAGGCAGTCACTGCGCTCACCTTTCATCACCGCAATAATATCCGGATTCACAATCTGCGCATTCTCGTGATTTCCATAGGTGTCCTTGATTACGCGATAATCCTTATTTACCACAAGCACTCTGCCATAAAAAGTCATTGCAACGCCCTCGATACGCAATTCCAGATTTTCCGGCTGTTTTAACGACATCTGATTCTCCACCAGATTATTTTTTATATACTCCGCTTGTGACATCACATTTTTTTCCAGCTGTTCCTGATACCGCTGTACATATAACCTGCTTGATAATACAGAATATACAAGCATGATTGCCGCACAAAGTACAATAACCAGAACGGTGACAAACCAGCGTAGACTAATTCCCATATGCTGATGCTGTCGTTTTTCTGCCCGTTCCCGCTGTTTTATCTTCTTTTTTTCAATTTTCTCGTTCTTCGACGATTCTTTTTCCGTGTTTTTCACGACTGCATGCTTCCATCCTTTTTTAGAATACCTCTACTATATCACACCGCATCTTTCGCTTCAACCCACTTGTAGATACCGCCGGAACTTGCTATGATACAGTTAAAACCTATGAAAGGAGTTCCTGCCTATGAATTACGATATTTCCACCATGCCAAAAATTGATCTGCACTGTCATTTAGACGGTTCTTTAAGCCGCACGTTCCTTATGGATACGCTCCATTTGAATACACTGGATGCACAGAAAATTCAGGCACCTAAGGATTGCCAGTCTCTTGCAGAGTATCTGACCTGCTTTGATCTCCCCGTGTCAGCACTTCAGGAAAAAGAACACATCCGGGATGCCATCGTCGATGTCGTACGACAGGCAGCAAAAGAAAATGTCCGCTATATGGAAATCCGGTTTGCACCCGCATTAAGCGTGAACAGTTATCTCGATCTCGAAAATGTTGTGCAAGCAGCCATCTATGGATGCCAGAAAGCATTTGACCGCTATGGCGTATTTACCAATCTGATTTTATGTGCCATGCGTCATCATTCCCCAAAACAAAATCATCTGGTTGTCCGATGCGCCAGAGAATTTCTCGGAAATGGTGTCTGCGCGTTAGACCTTGCCGGAGATGAAGCCAGACATCCAAACGAAGAGTTTGAAGCGTTATTTGAGGAAGCAAGACGGCTGGAGGTTCCTTTTACCATTCATTCCGGTGAATGTGGAAGTGCCAGAAATGTAGCGATTGCCCTGCAATATGGTGCCCAAAGAATCGGACATGGTATCGCTGCGATCAAGGATCCGGCACTGATGCAGGCCTGCCGTGACGCACATATCGGTTTTGAACTATGCCCTACCTCCAACTTCCAGACAAAAGCTGTTACAGATGCTTCGAGCTACCCGCTTCGTGCATTTCTCGATTTTGGGCTGCTCGCGACAATCAACACGGACAACCGTACCGTGAGTCACACAACTCTCACAAACGAATATGCTTTTGCACTTGAACAGCTTGCGATAAAAAAAGAAGATCTCCGGACACTGTATAAAAACAGTGTGGAAATCTCCTTTGCCGATGACTCTGTCAAGCACCAGTTACTGTACCTGCTGCCATAACAAGGTGGCAGGTTATGTACAGGGTTACTCGTGGAAATAATATCCCACGCCCCATTTTGTATGAATGTATTTTGGATCTGCCGGTGTTGCCTCGATCTTCTCACGGAGTCGACGCACATGCACATCCACAGTTCTGGCATCGCCCGGATAAGATGGTCCCCAGATTGTCTTCAACAGCTGCTCTCTGGAATAAACCTTGTTCGGGTTTGATACCAGCAGATATACAAGTTCGAACTCCTTGGCTGTCAGATTCACTTCCTTATCATCAATATAGACGCGACGGCTGTCTACATCTATCTTCAGCCCCTTTGTCTCGATCACTTTCTGGTTTTCCTGCTCCGTCACATTTCTGCCATTCCGGCGGAAGATCGCCTTGATACGTGCTTTTACCTCCAGAATATTAAATGGTTTCGTTATGTAATCATCCGCACCATATTCCAGACCAAGTATCTTATCCATGTCCTCGCCCTTTGCTGTCAGCATGATAATTGGCACATCTGAAAATTCCCGGATCATCTGACAGACTTCCAGTCCACTAAATCCCGGCAGCATGATATCCAGTAAAATCATATCGTAATGATTTGCCTTTGCAAGCTCCAGTGCAGTCTCACCATCATAAGCCACTTCAACCTTCATGTCATCCTGTTCCAGACTGAACTTGATGCCCTTTACGATTGATTTTTCATCATCTACCACCAAAATTTTCTTCATTCTATACACCTCATCCCACAATAATTAAGTCCTTGATTTGATTATATATGCCCTCTTTGATTCCACGGATCTGCATTAGTTCCTCCGTGTTCTGAAACTTCCCCTGGGCTTCCCGATATGCGATTATCGCATCCGCTTTACTCTCTCCGATTCCCGGCAACGTCATCAGCAGTTCTTTTCCTGCCGTATTGATATTAATCTTACCATTTCTCTCTGCATTTGTATCCGCTGGTGCATGCTCTGCGGATGCTGTTTCATCTTCCCGTTCCGAAAGCAGAATACCTGCCGTTTCCTCAAGTGTCGGAATGTAGATCTGCTCTCCTGCTATGATTGTCTGTGCCAGATTCACATACGTAACATCCGCATCATCCGAAAAGCCGCCCGCCATACGAACTGCAGTCTCCCGGATTGCAGAACCTGCCAAATAATAGACGCCCGGTTGTCGTACAGCCCCACATACATACACAGCCACCTCATCCGGCTGTTCTACCATTTCTGTCGTAGTGGCAGTTGTTACAGCTTCCTCCGTAGTCGAAACTTCTACCTGTTCCTCTTCTCCTGCAAAGCCATCCGTCATCTGCATTTCCGTCTGCGTCTCACTTGTCAGCAGCATTGCACGATTACCACAGCCACACAAACCGATCGGCAGCACACAACAAACAATTAAAAATTTTAAGTATTGCAAAATGAAATATCTCCCTTCTAAAAAAGTCTGGTATTCCATATTGCATATTCAAGACATATTCTCATTGTACAGAACTTCCCGCCGAATTACAATAGGCGGAATTCACGAAAAAAAATTACTTCTCCCACTGAAAAATGATAAATCCCACTACGGACACAACGATGCCAACCAGCTTTGTCCACTGAAAATCAGCTTTCTCTACACCAAACCATCCAAAAAGCTCAATCAGATACGCGATCAGCAGCTGCGAAATAACGATCAGCAGCACCGCCTTCGCCGGTCCTAAGCCTGCCATCGCTGTGATGACGGTCCATGTAATAAATGCACCGATTACACCGCCTAACAACATATATTTGTGATCAACCTGTGCCAGTGAAAATATCCCCGACTGATTCCGCTCAAAGATTGCCCATAGGGCAATCGCAACAACAAACCCGGAGAATGCCACCCACGCAGATGCAAGCCATGTCGATGTCTGCTTGGTCACGCCTGTATTAAATACACCCTGCACACTCATCAACGCACCGGAAATCAATGCAACTATAATTCCCCACATAAAAAACTACCTCCATAGACAAAATGTATATAGAGGTAGTTTGTGTTAATTCTTTTATTTTCATTCGGACAAATTAGAATAATGGCTCCTTCAAGATCGCGGTACCAATACCCTTTTCTGTAAAGAACTCCAGAAGCAGGCAATGTTCTACACGGCCATCGAGCATATGGACGCGTGCAACGCCATTCTTCATTGCCTCGATACAGTTCGTAAGCTTCGGAAGCATACCGCCACCGACTACACCGCTGTCGATGAATTCCTGCGCCTCGTTGATATCCATCTCGGAGATCAAGGTTGACTTGTCGGTTGGATCTACAAATACACCTTCGATATCAGTCAGGAATACGAGCTTCTCTGCGCTGATGGCTGTTGCGATTGCACATGCCGCATCATCCGCATTGATGTTATAGCCATGATAATCGTCAATTCCGATACCGATTGGTGCAATAACCGGGATGAAATCATTTGCAATTAATGTATCGATGATCGTAGGATCTGCAGATACGACCTCACCGACATACCCGATATCTTTGCCGCCGGAAAGCTTCTTCTGTACCTTCAGAAGTCCGGAATCCTTACCGCTGATACCGACTGCTTTGAGTCCAAGCTTCTGCATCATGGATACAAGGCTCTTGTTGACCTTGGAAAGTACCATTTCTGCGACATCTAATGTCTCCTCATCTGTCACACGCAGACCATTTACGAACTCGGATTCTTTGCCGATCTTCTTCAGCCATGCGCTGATCTCCTTGCCGCCGCCATGCACGATGATCGGCTCCATGCCAATCAGCTTCAACAAGGCAACATCTTTGATCACATTGTATTTGAGGTTTTCATCCACCATCGCACTTCCGCCGTATTTGACAACGACACGCTTGCCGTTGAATTTCTGTATGTATGGAAGCGCCTCGATCAGCGTCTGCGCTTTCGCAAGTATCATGTCCATTGAATCATTATTTACCATCTTGTTTTCCTCCGTTATTCCTGTTGTTTTCTTCTCCACAAATCGTGCAGAAACAGGAACTTATATCTACTATTATTCTTCCCGTTCATCCCTGATATTTCGCAGGTTCTGTCCTTGTTATGAGCGGTAATCTGCGTTGATCTTTACATAATCATATGTGAGGTCGCAGCCCCATGCCGTTGCCTGCGCATCGCCATCGCGCACATCGACCTTCGCAATCACAACGTCCGGCGATAAGATTCTGGCTGCCTTCTCCTCATCAAAGTCGGTTGCCACGCCATTTTCCACCAGCGTGATTTCTCCCTCTTCGGATGCCATCACGATATCGACCTTGAGCGGATCAAACTGTGCACCCGAATATCCCATTGCACACAGGATTCTTCCCCAGTTTGCGTCTTTTCCGAAGATTGCACATTTTGTCAGGTTTGACGTAATAATTGACTTCGCAAGCACCTTTGCCGTCTGCTTATCCTTCGCATGTGTTACCTGTACCTCGAACAATCGGCTCGCTCCTTCGCCATCACCGGCAATCTGCTTTGCAAGGTAAGTATTCACTGCAAGCAGCGCCTCCTTGAATGCCTCGTAATCATCGTTTTCCTCCGTAATCTCCGGATTGCCTGCCATACTATTTGCCATCACTAATACGGTATCGTTCGTTGATGTATCACCGTCCACCGATACCATGTTAAATGTATCCTCGATGGAACCCTTCAGTGCCTTGTCTAAAAGTTCCTTCGAGATTGCTGCATCTGTCATGATAAAACCAAGCATCGTTCCCATATTTGGATGGATCATACCGGAACCCTTACACATCGCACCAAAGGTAACTGTCTTTCCGCCGATTGTTGTCTCATAGGCAATCTGCTTCGGATGGGTGTCGGTTGTAAGAATCGCCTCTGCGGCATCCTGTGCGGACTGTACATCATTTTTCAGCATACCGGAAAGCTGCTTCACACCATCTGCAATCACGTCCATCGGCAATGTAAATCCGATGACACCGGTCGATGCAACCAGTACTGTATCAGATGAAATATTTAAAGCCTCGCCGGCCAGCTTCGCTGTCTCAGCCGCATTCTCATAGCCCGCCTGTCCGGTACATGCATTTGCAATACCGGTATTTATTACGACTGCCTGTGCCACACCGGCATCGGTAACCTTCTTGTCCCAGAGCACCGGAGCCGCCTTGACAAGGTTCTTCGTGAAGGTTCCTGCAGTTACCGCAGGAACCTTGGAGAAGATCATCGCCATATCCTTATTCGTCTTTCCTTTTTTGATTCCGGCTCTTGTGCCGGCGGTTGTATATCCCTTTGCGGCGGTTACGCCGCCCTCGATCTGCTTCATCTCGATTTCCTCCTTATTATTTGTATCGAGACGGATACAATTACGATTCTACGCAGACGCGCTTCCGCTCACTTCATCACGTAGTGGTACTAAATTCACGTCAAACAAGTTTGCCGTTCATTAAGTACCAACGTGCTTCAATGGTCTGCTTTAGAATTCGTAATTGCATCCGTCTCTATCTACATATTAATTACGAATCATGATTATATAAATCGTCGTTTGTTTAACCTTATCTTAGGTGACTACGGGAACATTGGTGGCATCAGAAGTCCTTCTTCTTCCGGTAAGCCCATGATCAGGTTCATGTTCTGGACTGCCTGTCCGGCAGCGCCCTTCACCAGGTTATCCATCGCTCCCATCACAACGACACGCTTCGTACGTGGATCGATCACAAAGTTCACATCCACATAATTGCTGCCTTCTACCCAGCGTGTCTCCGGGCAGACGCCCTTCTCAAGTACACGCACAAAGCGCTCCTTGCCATAATACTTATCATACACTGCCTTGATGTCATCATAAGAGACATCCTTCACAAGCTTTGCATATGCCGTTACCAGGATACCACGGTTCATTGGCACGAGATGTGGTGTGAAGTTAATGGTAAGCGGTGTGCCGTTATAAGCATAACCGAGCTGTTCCTCAATCTCCGGTGTATGCCGGTGGGTTGTCACACCGTATGCCTTGATGCTCTCATTGACTTCACAATAGAGGTTTGCGACCTTGGCACCACGCCCGGCTCCTGATGTACCGGATTTCGCATCCACGATGATCGTATCGACATCAACCAGACGCTCCTTTACGAGCGGATACAGAGAGAGAATCGAGCAGGTTGTGTAACAGCCCGGATTCGCAATCAAACGTGCTTTCTTGATATCCTCACGGTTGATCTCACACAGTCCATATACTGCCTCTTCGATAAACTGTGGACTCTTGTGCTCTAAATTGTACCATTTCTCATAGGTTGCAACATCCTTGATACGGAAATCCGCGGACAGATCTACGATCTTCGTATTCGATAAAATCTGCTCATTCACAAGTGATGCACAAAGTCCCTGCGGTGTTGCAGTGAATATCACATCTGCCTGCTTGCTAAGGTCTTCCATATTATCATCCATACATTTCGCATCGACTAACTGAAACATATTCCGATATACAGATGCGTATTCCTGGTCAATATAACTTCTGGATCCATACCAGACGATCTCTGCGTCCTTATGGCCCAGCAAAATTCGTACTAATTCCTGACCGGCATATCCGGTTGCTCCTATAATTCCGACTTTTACCATTCTTCCTGCCTCTTTTCCATAATCACAAATTTGTCTCATTATACATCCGTAGTTTTATTTATGCAACCCTCTTTCAATATTTTATGTATAATTTTAAAAAATGCCATTATTTTATGCATATTTTATTCGTTTATGCGTTATTTATACATAAATATGCAAAATTTCCGGTTGCATCTTACCGAAAAAAGAAGTATACTAGACAAAACGTGTCGAAACGTGAATTATTACATATTTTATGGAGGAAACTTTGATGGGTAAAGAGAAAGTTATTCTTGCGTATTCCGGTGGTCTGGATACCACAGCAATCATCCCTTGGTTAAAGGAAACTTACAATTTCGATGTTGTATGTGTATGTATCGATGTCGGACAGGAAAGCGAGCTGGAAGGACTCGACGAGAGAGCGAAATATTCCGGAGCTGAGAAGCTCTATATCCTGGATGTTGTTGATGAATTCTGTGATGAGTACATCCTTCCAGGTGTAAAGGCAAATGCAACTTACGAGTATGAGTATCTGCTTGGTACTTCTTTTGCAAGACCTCTGATTGCAAAGAAGCTGGTGGAGATCGCACGTAAGGAAGGTGCTACAACGATCTGCCACGGTGCTACCGGTAAAGGAAATGATCAGGTTCGTTTCGAGATCAACATCAAGGCACTTGCGCCAGACTTAAATGTCATCGCAACATGGAGACAGCCAGAGTGGACGATGCAGTCCCGTGAGGACGAAATCGCATTCTGTAAGAAACACGGTATCGATCTTCCATTCGATGTAACAACTTCCTACAGCCGTGACCGTAACATCTGGCATATCAGCCACGAAGGTCTGGAACTGGAAGATCCATCCTTGGAGCCGAACTGGGATCACCTCCTTGTACTTGGTACTTATCCTGAGAAGGCACCAGATGAGGCTGAATATGTAACTGTAAACTTTGAGAAGGGTGTTCCGACTGCTGTCAACGGCAAGCAGATGAAGATGTCTGATGTCGTCCGTGAGCTGAACCGTCTCGGTGGCAAGCATGGTGTTGGTATCGTCGATATCGTAGAGAACCGTGTCGTAGGTATGAAATCCCGTGGTGTCTATGAGACTCCTGGTGGAACCATCCTCTTGGCTGCCCACAAACAGTTGGAAGAGCTCATCCTCGACAGAGATACACTTGCATTCAAGAAGACCGTTTCTGACAGATATGCAGATCTTGTATACGAGGGAAAATGGTTCTGCCCACTCCGTGAGGCACTGCAGGCATTCATCGAGAGCACGCAGGATCGTATCACAGGTGAAGTGAAGTTCAAGCTTTACAAGGGTAATATCATCAAGGCTGGTACAACTTCTCCTTATACACTCTACTCTGAGTCACTTGCAAGCTTTACAACTGGTGATCTGTACGATCATCACGATGCCGAAGGCTTCATCCATCTGTTCGGTCTTTCTATGAAGGTTCGTGCAATGCTTGACCAGAAACGTGAAGAGAAGGATAAGAATAACGGTAAATAATCCTACAAGTAACTATACTGCAAAAAGAACCATGGTTTTAAACACCATGGTTCTTTTTTAACTCTGTTTTATCTATTTTTGCGTTTCTCATCGACATACTCGATCCGTGGCCGGAAGAACAATCCCTTCACAAACCCCTTCGTAAGCACCCACATACGCTTACATTTATGTCCATTTCCCTTCTCGCATAAAATCTTTTTATACATATAGGCAACCAGTTC
Source organism: Wujia sp. (assembly GCF_056872695.1). NCBI lineage: Bacteria > Bacillati > Bacillota > Clostridia > Lachnospirales > Lachnospiraceae > Wujia > Wujia sp. The sequence continues at coordinate 59,689 of NZ_DBMFCD010000008.1, forward strand.
AAAGTAGCTCAGAATGTACATAATACCATTTCGGTATGCCGTACATCCATCATTTCGAAACGCCAGCTCATAGCGGTCGATTCGTTCGTAATCATCCACACTGATATCAGAACCTTTGTTATTCTTCATCTTATGAATCACTTTGCTGTCTGTGACAAAGTAAGATGGGATACGTCTGGAAATACGCAGCGTATACTCCTGATCATCCCCCCATATAAAATATTCCTTGAGCGGAAGGCCTACCCGTTCAATCGTCCGTCTCTTAAAAAACAAAGAAACAAAGGTCGCCTTGCATACCCGCACGATTCCCTGCCCCAACATATCGTATTCCTCTACTGAACATTTCAGATCAATCATCGGCTTATTCATATTGCAATAGCTTCCATCCGTCCACAAAACGCAGCTTGCCAGAAAACCATACTTTCCTTTCAGCTTCTTATCAGCGGCAAGCAGCTTCTCCAGAGCATCCGGATTGGCGATCGTATCGTCATCCATAATCCACATATACTCGTACCCACGGTTATACGCTTCCTTCAAACCATAATGAAATCCGCCTGCTCCGCCAAGGTTACTTCCCGTATTCAAATATGTTACCGTATCATTTACATCGACAAGATCTTCGATATATTCATACGTTCCATCGGTGCTTGCATTATCAATCAGCAAAATATCAAGCTGATTCATGCTCTGTGCAAGCAACGCTGTGATACACTCCCTCAGCAGTTCCTTCCGGTTATAGGTTACGACAACTGCCGCAATCCGATTTTTCTGTTCCATAACTTCCTCCATATCCTGTTTCATCATCTAATTCGGACTATATTTTTCATTTTTTCCAAGTGTTCCTTTATATCCATCCCGCAAAGCTTCCCGCAGCATCTGCGCTATGTATCTTCCCTGTTTTCTTTTTCCCGGCAGAAACTGCATACCATAAGCACACGCGATAAAAACAAGAAACTCCGCAATGATTACCGCCTCTGTCCACGGACTGCAATGCGTCTTTACTGCATCCAGCCGGTTCCGGTGACCATAATAGGTCCGCCAGTTCATTCTGGCAAAAAATCCTTCCTGTCTGCCAGACGGCAAAACTGTTTTATGATTCAGATGTGCTGCGTTTATATTTACGATACCACCATATTTCCGCAGGCGCATGGAATACTCCGTATCATCATACCAGATAAAATATTCCGACTTCGGAAGCCCGACCTTTGTAAGCATATCTGTACGAACCATAAGTCCACAAAATGTAGCCAGATCATAACGAAAGCATTTTCTCTCATATGCAGATAATGGCACATTTCTTTCCAGATGTAACAGATGGTTTGCAATGACTCGTCTATGACTTGTCTGAATTTTACCGTCCGTGTACACAGTTCCGGAGCATGCTACAAAATTCGGATACCGCCGTATCACTCTGTCACATTTCTGTATATAGTCCGGTGCAATCATTGCGTCATCGTCTATAATCAGCACCCAGTCCAGATCTTCCTTTTCTGCAAGTGAAAGTCCTACACGAAACCCTCCGGCTCCACCAAGATTCTCCGATTGTTTTGATATCAGGAAATGCGGATCCGCCTCAAACTGCTGCAGGTACACATCTGTACCATCCGTACTGCAATTATCGACAACGATAATTTTCTCAAATGGCACCGTCTGCTGCATACAATGTTCAACACATTCTTTCAACAGCTCCAATCGATTATACGTAACTAATACTACTCCATATTTCATCTCAATCTCTCCGTTACTATCGTCTTCAATTCCCACGCGAAATCTGTATCCTTCTGTTCCAAAGCAGGAAATGTATATGCTTCTTTTATATATTGCCTGCAAACCTCACTATCCAGATGCTGCGCTTCTATCGTCTGCAGCAAGAGTTCCAGCCAGTGTTCCAGTTTTATACGTACCAGTTTTCTGCCCTGTACTGCATCCTTTCTTCCCGCGAAAAAACATCCCAGCGAATCCACGATCTGTCCGGTTTTGCACATTTCCTTAAAATCATCTTCCGAAAACATCTTCCGGCTTTTCCCGGTCGAAATCGAATAATTATACAACCTCTGCGGGATTCCCGCATAGCTTCGACATAATGCATACAGGATACAGCAGACATATACATCATCCTTATAGTAGATATCTTCACGATCGCACATTTCATATGCTTTCTTCATCAGAGACGTCCGCACAACCTTATTCCACGGCATCTGCCCCAGTGCATCCTGTGTTAACGCATCGAGAATATCTGCCCCCTGCAAAGCTCCAATATGAATCCTGCAATAATTATCATGTAATAAATCATCTTTTATTTTTTTCAAACGATTGAGTACGGCTGCCTTAGCACTTCCAGACGCGTCTAACACAACATTTGCACAAAACTCCATCACATCCGGATAGTTACATTCTTTCAGCTTATTCCGGATTGTCCGCAAAGCACCTGCAGGAAGACTGTCATCGCTGTCAATCTGAAAAACATATTGTCCACGTGCCTGTGCAATCGCACGCTTCCGTGTATATACCAGTTTTCTATTTTCCTCGTTTACAAGCACCCGTATGCGTGCATCCTTTTTCTCATAATCCCGGAGAATCTCCAACGTTCCATCTGTCGATCCATCATCCACACACAGAATCTCACAGTCATAAAACTCCTGACTGAGAATACTGTCCAGACATCGTGCAATCCATTGTTCTACATTATAACATGGAATACAGACAGAAAGAAGCGGTGGGCGCATCGCGCGAATCAATACCCGCAACGATTCAGCCTGATTCTTACAGACAAAAATTTCCTTTTCCCGGCGTTTTTTATATGCGGAATTTGTAGACACATCTTCCATATGCAAAATATCAATATCCGGGTCATAAACTGTCTTCAAGTCATGTTCCCTGCAACGCAGATACAACAATTCCTCTTCCTTAAACATAAATGTATCCGGACAAAAGCAATCCGAAAAATGATCAATATACAATGGTGAAAACACAAGGCAGCATCCATGCAACAATACATTTTCATGCCGTTCATGGTAGACAGAAAAATCAACCGTTTTGTTCTGTTCTTCTTCCGGCTTCTTTCCTGCCTGAAATGGCTTCTGCACCATACGAATCGCTCGGTTTGCAAGCTCCCGTTCCGGATACAGTTTGGACGAAAAATACCGATACAATTTACTCAGCCGTCTATATTCAGATATATAGAAATCAACCGGCTTCAGCAAAAAGTCAAACAGATTTTCTTTTTCTCCAGGTAACGTCACATGCGGTCCCAGCACAGCAAACCCACTTGTCTCATATTCCTTCTTCAGCCGTTCCAGCATATCCGCCTGCTGTACCATTACATCATTATTCATGACACAGATCATATTGCACTGCTTCTGCTCCCGCAAAAAACGGTACCCCACATTGTTTCCACGCGCGAATCCGAGATTATCCTCATTGACCAGAACTGTAATCTGCCCCTTGTCCTGATAAAACTGCCGCAGTTTTTCCCCTGAACGGTCTGGAGAATGATTATCTACAATCGCAATCGCAACATCCGGTCCATACAGTTTCTCCACACAGGAGATGCACTGCTTTGTCACATCCATTCCGCCATAATGCAGCACCACGAATCCAAATTTATATGTTTCCTTTCGTTCTGCCATACTTTTCCCCTGCTCCGATCTATAAATATGCATCATAACTATCTATAAATGCATCCCGTTTTTTCTTCGTAATTTTTTCTAAAACAAGCAGACACCGATAACGCAGCTTATCCCACGCAAAAAAACCGATATTACCGAAATACCGCACATAGTCAATCCTCAGATGTGTCATTTCCGCAATCTTCTTCAGATAAAAATGCTGACGTTTCCGGTCTCCGGCATTCTCGCATCGTTTCGCCGCGTCAATATAAATCATAAGCTTCCGATCCCATTTATATTGCTCCGGAAGATCTGCAATCAGATCTTTATATTTATGATTCTGGTATCTGACTGCCTGTACCCACCCATCAAACTTATTCGTAAGCCGGTGCTTATCTGAAATATTATGCCGCAACAGCATCAACGGTTCCTTCACAAACGCCACCTTTGTAATCTGGCACAACCGGATACATACATCATATTCCTGCCAGAATCGTATATTCTCATCAAAACAGCCAATCTGGAGCATCAGGGATTTTCGAACCATCATCATGGAAGTTGTGCAAAAAATAAATTTAAACACAAACTGGGATAAATCTCCCTGCTGGTCGTCCGCCGGAGTAACCTTCACCATCATATTCTGATAATCATATACATCGATATGTCCGCAAAAAACGAGTCCCACTTCCGGGTCTTCAAACAATGCAAGCTGTTTTTCAAGCTTGGTTGGAAACCATTCGTCATCATCATCCAGAAATGCAAGGAACTCTCCATTCGAAGCCTGAATCCCCCTGTTTCTCGCATAATTTCCGCCTTTTGATTCTTCTGGTGTGATAAATACAGGTTTTATCCTTGTATCCTTGATTCCCTCCAGATATGCACGTGTTTCATCCGTGGAAGCATCATCCACGACTATACATTCCAGATCCTGATATGTCTGATTCAACACACTTTCCACTGCTTTTTGTAACAAATCCCTACGATTTTTCGTTGTTATGATTGCGCTTATCTTACACATAGTTGCATTCTTCCCTATCCTTATAATTGTAGTCAGTTTAGCAAACTAAAACATTGATGTCAATGTTTCACACCTGGTTATAATACAGAAAAAAACAACACCCTGACAAAGTGCCAGGATGTTGTCTTATGCTTTTCAATTTTATTAAAAGAACACGTGATTTCCGATTTGCTTGTAAGTACCAAGTGTACTTGTATCCACATTTCTTGCCGGACGGAATGACATCAGATCTCCGATGTTGTTATTTCCTGCACATGCATCTCTGGCTGCCTGAATACAGCTTGCCTGTGCACCATTCTGAATCAGTCCCTGTAATCTGGAATCCGATACTACACTGAACTGATTTGCTGCATACACGACACTACTGATCGTGTTGCCCCATGCGCCGGACTGCAAACGATTCAATATTACATTTGCGACTGCAAGCTGTCCCTCATAGGACTCACTACCACATTCCAATGTCATAACAGCCGCCATCAGATTAATATCTGCATCACTCAAAGATACTGGTGTTCTGGATGAAGAACCAATTGTAGAACTGTTATTTGCCTGTGTTGTCGCTTCCGTAGTAGTCTGCTGTGTTGTCGAAAGCTTCTCCGTTGTGGTCTGTGTTGTCTGTTTGTTCTCCTCCACACTGCCTGTTGCCTTTTTCTCCTCTGTTGTAGATGCTGTATCTTCTGATGTCGCATCATTTTCCGCCTCTACCTCATCCACAGGCTCTGCCACACGATATCCCTCTGTGACTTCCATATAATCTGCACTTGCATATCCCTCTGCACCCGTCGCTACCTGAAGGCATACCCATGCATCATCTGTTTTCTCAGGTGTAACAGCATAAGTTACATTCTCATAAACCGCGCCAACAACCTCAGCGTCCTTACTCGCAGCTGCACGAAGGTTGATGCCATCCTCTTTTGCAACGGCTGTCATAGAATAATACTTCTTTGCAAGCGCATATGCTTCCTCACCGACTGTCACATAATCTGCTTTTACATATCCTTTTACATCACCGGATGTAATCTGCACCCATCCATCTGCCTGTGCAAGTACATCGCCACAGGCTCCGATATTCATGTGTCCAACGATTGCAGAATCTGTAGATGCCTCTGCACGGACATTCACATCGTCTCGATTGGCTGCACACTTATCTGAGAACTCAGCAACTGCCGCAGCAACCACTTCTTTTTCTTTTGCTTCCTTATCTGCTGTCATGACAGACTCTAAATCCGCACGGATCATATTTGTTCCGGATGCGTTCATAGAAGCCATCGAACTGTCCAGAATTACAACCTCTTCCACATTTCCTGAAGCGATTGCGGTCTCTGCCTTTGCTTCTTTTTTATCACCAATTACGATAACAGCCCCTGCACACATGGCAATCACTGTAATCATAATCGTAAAAGCTAAAATATTTCTGACTATGTAACGACTGTTAAATACATTCTTTGTAAGAAATAACCGCATATTCCGTACTTTTAACTTCGTTCTTCTACTCATTTCTTTCACCTTGCAAAATAATTTTGTAACTTTTTTCGTACATTGTTACATTTTTATTACAAATGTATCTTAACATTATCTTACAAAGGTGTCAATAGTTTGTTACATATTTGTTACAAACGCAATCGCTAACATACCGGAACCGACATGGGTACCGATGATTGGCCCAATCGGTGCGATCATCAGATTGTCCGCCTGCATGCCTGCATCCACTGCCATCTGTTTTAATTTCTCTGCTTTTTCAATACAATCCGCGTGTCCAATTACGGCACGAAGCTTCCCTAAATCTCCGCCCTCTTCAACAGTCTTTGCAATGAGATATTCCATTGCCTTGTTCGTGCCACGCGCCTTGGAACGGATCACCAGCTTACCTTCCTCATCTACACTCAGTATCGGCTTGATTTTAAGCGCACTTCCAACCATCGCCTCTACTGTCGATACACGTCCACCGCGTTTTAAATGGAACAGATCTTCCACCATAAACCAATGATGTACATGTCCACGTGTCTGCTTCACCCACTCTGCAAGGACATCCAGTTCCAGCCCTTCCCGCTTCTTGCGCACGATCTCATACAGAAACGCCCCCTGTCCAACAGCGGCTGAACGGGAATCCACACACACAACCTTTGCCTCCGGGTATTTGTCCAGCACCATATCCGCGCCAAGCACAGAGGATTGATACGAACCGCTTAAGCCGGAAGAAAAACTGATATATAAGATATCCTTTCCTTCTTTTACATATGGCTCAAAGAAATCCTGATACATCACCGGATTGATCTGTGATGTCACAGGCATCGCCCCCTTGCGCAGACGCTCATAAAAGCTTCCGATGTCACCGTCGCGCTCATCCAGATAATACTCGTATACCTGTTCCTCAATAGAATAGGAAAATGGTACGATCGGAACCTCTAACTCTTTTACAACCGCGATCGGCAGATCTGCCGTTGAATCACTTATAACGATATAGTCTCGCATACAATCTATCCTCCAATTTAATATCCATAATACGCATCCAAGCCATCTGCAAGTCCCTGAATGATCTCTTTCTGATAATCCTTGTCAATCAACTTGGATTCTTCCTCTGCATTGCTCAGATATCCCAGCTTGATCAGTGCTACCGGCTTTTCACTCCAGTTAATCGCTGTCATCTGATCCGTCTCGTAGATTCCCTGATTAGCACATGCTGTGTTATCCAGAACTCCCTGCATCAATCTCGTTGTCAGACGGTAACTGTCATTGTACAAATCACTGTTAAACTCACTGTCCTGCGTCATGCACACACCCATTACACCCGCCAGAGAGCTGTTCTCACTAAAGTTCATCTGGATACGCACATACACCGTTGCTTCCGAATCATTTGCAAGCAATGCGCGATCCTTGTTTGACAGATTGATCTCATCGGTATCTCTTGTCATCAACACCTGATATCCACGGCTTTCCAGCTCAGTCTTTAACAGATTCGCATAGGTTAAATTCAATTCACTTTCTTTCGTTCCAAGTGTCGTTCCAACATTTCCGGTAGAAGCCCCCTGCTTGGTCACATCAGTATCCGGTCCGATCTCGACCTGCTCGGCATTCACAACTGCCTGATTGGCTGGATCAAGCATAACAATCTTCTTTATCTTATCGGCATCACTTTTTGTCGCCGTATCCGTCGGCGTTTCTTCCTCGGTTGTATCTGGCAGGATTCCGGCTGGCGGCTCTGTCTGAATCACATATTCGGAATACACATAAAATGTACTGCCATCCACAAGAACCTTCGTCCACTCTTCATTGTAACCAACACGATTCAATACCTCACCACCCGGAAGCAGTTTGTAGATATCCGCATCTGTAGACGCCGCCACACGGACATTAATCGTCTCACCCAGAGTTTTTACATAATCATTTGTAATATAAAACCCATCTGCGTCCATCGGCAGATCCGGTTCCTGTGCCGCATCCGCATTCGTTGCAACAACTACAGGTGCTGCTGTCGTAACCATCTCGGTTGTTCCATCCTGTTTTTTCCCACAGCCACCAACCAACATCATACAAACGGCACCAATCAGCCAGCCCGCCAGTTTATTTCTTCGATTTAATTTTTTCTTCATAGCTTGTTACTCCTATTTTCATACTTCAATTCATCTGTAAAAAGCGTATTTATAAATAGTATCATTCCATAAAAAAAAAGACAAGATGTTTTTCCGCATCTTGTCCTTTTAAACCTTGCTTTAACTCTTTTAAATTGTTATATCAGAAACAAACAATCACACCACCACGGCTCTCGTAAGTGGTACTGACCCCATAGGCATCAAGAATCTTCACATCTGTAAATCCAAATTGTTCCATCAAAATCTTTTTCACGTTCTTACAGCGTTCCATGCTTCCGCACTGCGTAATCCGGACCGGTTTTGTATTGTCATAGCCTTCCTTCTCAATATGTGACAACAGCTTATTTAAAGCTTTGTTCATCCCCCTTGCCTGATCAAGCTGCTGGATTTCTCCATCCACTCCATGCAATACCGGCTTGATATTCAACATATTGGCTGCCAGCGCCTTTACCTTCGTAATTCTCCCATTCTTCCGCATCGTATCAAGACTGTCTAATACGAAAAGTGTACGGATCTCTCCAACATATGTTTCTGTCTTTTCCACGATTGTCTTGAAATCAAGATTCTGCTCTATATAACTCTCCAGACGTTCACAAATCAGATGCTGTGCTGCCGCAGCGGACTTGGAATCAAACACATGGATCTTTACATCCGGATGGTTCTCCTGATAGATCTGCTTTGCAAGCATTGCACTGTTGTAGGAGCCACTTAGCTTAGAAGAAAGTGTCACAACAAATACATTCTCTGCACCCTCAAAATGCTGCATATAATTCTCAGGGGATGGGCAGGATGAACGTGGACAATCCGGGCAACGTTCTACCATATCCAGATATTTCTCCTGATCAAATGTATCATCGTCAATCACATCCGTATCTCCAACTGTGAGAATCAATGGCACCCGGCTGATATATTCCTTTTTCAAATCCTCGGCTGTAAAATCACAACAGCTGTCTCCAACAATCTTATATTTCATAGTTTTCGCCTTTCAACTCTTTCGGAACTATTACACGTGGTTTTTAATACTACATATAATAGCATGTCAAAACACGAATTGCAACCCATTCTTATACGAATTCATAAGTTTTTCATGATTTATAAAATATTTATCTTTTATTTACCTTTTTCAAATTGTATTTTTATACCTTTCATAGTATAATTTCAAAAGTTTGTATTATACATTCAATATAATAATGAAGGAGTACGAAAACGTGAATTTTTTAGTTGATCTGATCAAAGGTGTTTTTGTCGGTATCGCAAATGTTATTCCGGGGGTCAGCGGAGGTACGATGGCAGTTTCGTTCGGCATCTATGACAAGCTGCTGAATGCAATTTCCAGCCTCTTGAAAAGCTTCAAAAAAAGCTTTTTGACCCTGCTTCCGATCATACTCGGAATGGCAATTGGAATTGTTGGTTTTACTTATATCATTCCGTGGCTGCTTGCAAACTTTCCATTTGCAACTTCCTGTGCATTTACAGGACTGATCATCGGTGGTATTCCAGCTATCTTACGTTCCCTGAAGGACGGCTGGCAAAGTGAAGAGAAGAAATCTCTGCTTGTGAACATTCTTGTATTTTTGATTTTACTTGCCGTAGCAATGGCAATGGTATTTTTAAATGGTGACAGCGAAAGCGGCATTGCACTTACCGCAAGCGCCGGTATGATCGTGAAGATCTTCTTCATGGGTATTATCGCAAGTGCAACCATGGTAATCCCTGGTGTCAGTGGCTCTTTAGTGCTTATGATCCTTGGATATTACTTCGGTGTTATCAATTCTGTAAAACAGTTTGTAGAGGCACTCCGCACACTGAATCTGCAGGGCATGCTGAATCAGCTTTACATCCTGATTCCTTTTGCAATTGGCTGTGTACTTGGAATCTTCTTTATCTCCAAGCTCATAAGCTATCTGCTGAAGCATTTTGTATCTGCGACGTTCAGCGGAATCTTCGCACTTGTAGCATCTTCTCCGATTTCGATCTTCTATAAGGTAAATCAGGAATACAGCATGAATGGAACTTCCGTCGTATCCATCATCGTCGGTGTGGTTCTGCTGGTTGCATGTGTAGCATTAACCTTATTCATGGAAAAACTCGGAGCACCGGAATCTACGGTGTCCGAGTCTTAGTTACGATTCCTTTCTCCACAAGGCTGTCCGGCTGATAGGACAGCTTTGCCTGGCGAAGTCCGGGAATTCCCATATCTTCTTCCCGATTTATATAGGTATAGTCCGACAATTCCCGTCTGACGAATTCCCGATTGATCATGGCATATGCACCTTGTACATCTGCGTATGCCTTTTCAAAATGAACATCAAAGGTGTCTTCTGTTAACCGTTCTCCCAGAGTAAACGCAACAACCTTGCCATCCGCACGGATCAGTCCGCCAATCATGCCAAACATCTTCCGATGCGCAAGCGCATAGGCAATGATTGCTTTCTCATTTTCTTTATCCCCATCGTGTTCCGGGTTGTTCTCCCGCGCCCATGCTTCTTCTAATTCCAGACATTCCTTCCAGTTTTTCCCATTGATCCGCTCATACTGATAATCCGGGTAATTCTCTAAAAACCGGTTGATATGGTTTCGCTTTGCATGCAGCTTCTTGCCTGCAAGTGTCGCTAGCGATTCCTGTCTGTACAGATAATCGGCACTGTCTCTGTCATATTCGATCTGATACTGTCCCGGATACCAGCGTTCAATCATCTCGAACATTTCCGGCTCCACCATATACATAGTAAATGGCAGATTACTTTCTCCAAAGTAATCTACCACCCTGTCAAATGCATCCTTTGGATCGTGTTCCCCAACCGGGAACGTAAATGAGGTCGGGACACCATCCTCCACTCTGCAAAACACAAGCATGTCCTCTAAAATCGTGAATTTCGTCTGATAGAAATCACACCAGAACAGACTGTTTGCAGCGGAAAATTCGCATCCTCTGTAATGATTGTACTGTAAATAATGATCTAACAACTCTTTGGTCTCGATACTCGGTCTGATAATGTCCATATTTGTCTATTTTCCTTCCAATAATGTATCGACGTCATTTCGTCCGTACGCACATAATTGTTTGCGGATTTCCTGAATTGTATACTCGTCTGCATGAATTTCCACCTTATCCAGCAGATGATCCACATAACCACACCACTTCTCGTAGATACGGACCAGATCCTGTTCCGTCGGTTCCTTCTTCTTGTGATCATTCAAGGAAACCGTACCTGACATAATCTCCTTCATCGTAAGTGTCCGCGGCTCAATGCCATATGCGATATAGCGGATTTCCTCAGTACGAACCAATGCACAGTCATACATCTCTACCAACAAATCCTCGATACAGTCATCTGCAATATTAAAATGGTGATAATATGCTTCAATCGGACGGCGTGCCGGACGGTCTGCCGCATCCTCTTTGTTATACCAATAGAAATCCTCGTCACTTGCAACCTTGGATTTCGCACGTTTATTCTTCTTTGAACCATAGGAAGAAAGCTCTTCATTGATGCCAAACATCGTCTCAACCGGCACCTTTGCCGCCTTCAGATCTCCCATGATGGCTGCACCCATCGCCTCTGCTTCCCGTACGGACGCAGCAAGCGCTTCGTTACTGATATTGATCTCCGGAATATCCGGTCCAAATGCCGAATCAGAAAAGTCTTCTTTTGAAGCCTCTGATTTCGGTTCTGCAACCGCTTCCGGTTGTTTCTTCTGCTTTCTTACATGTTTTTTCTTCTGCTTCTTTGGAGATTCAACCGGCATCTCTGTTTCTGCTGGTTCCTCTGTCGTTGTAACAGATTCCGGTTCCTGTTCTGTTGGAACACCTTTTTCTATCAGTTCCGACGTTTCTGTAATATTCTCCGATTCCGATGAATCCGTAATTTCCTCCGGTTCAGCGAAATTACTTTCCACATCTTCCGGTTCCCCGTAAACATCCGGCATAGCTTCTTCTATGTGCTCTGTTTCTGATGTCTCAGTTATATCTATATCTGCATCTTCCACTGGTGTTTCCAATTCTGTTTCAATCTCTGGAATAACATCTGCATCTTCCGCCGGTGTTTCCTTTTCCTGCATTGAATTCCATCGTTCTTCCTTAACTGCCTTTGTGTCAATCTCCTGTGTCGGTGCATTTGCCTGTTCGTGATCAATCTGCAAAGATCCCGGTACATCAAATGCACTATCAAGCTCTGCGTCATAGTCGTCAACTTCTACGTTCTCATAATCTTCGTAAGAATCATCTACATCGGCTGCATCAACTTCTTCATAGTCACCCTCGTCTGTATCAGTGTCATACCCGCCAGCCTCAGCGTATTCATCTTCATACTCATCGTCATAGCCAGCCTCATCCTGTGCAAACGCAGAATCTCCACCCGGCATATCCAGATTATCTACATAGAAATCATCCGATAACATGGCATCTGCATCATCAAATACCGTTTGTCCTTCGTCCGGCTGTTCGGTATCTTCATACTCTGTTCCATCCTCAAACTCATCCTCGTCATCATAGCGGCGCTTTGACTTGCTTGCAATCACAGCAATTGTTGCTATAACCATAATCAGAAATAGCGCAAGCAATGCGACAAAATATATCATTGAAATCATTGATCGATCCATATCATTTCCCAGCTTTCTTAAAAAATAACCACTCCCAAAAATGAGAACAATCCTTTTGTAGTATACTAAAAATAATTTCAATAATCAACATTATGTTGTAAAATGATTTTTCCTTTGTTATAATTTCCTAAGAATTTATCTGTTATACAGGAGGCTATCATATTAAAATGGCAAAGAAGATTAGAACAAGATTTGCACCAAGCCCAACCGGCCGGATGCATGTAGGAAATTTGAGAACTGCATTATACGCATACCTGATTGCAAAGCATGAGGGTGGCGATTTTATTTTGCGTATCGAGGATACGGACCAGGAGCGTGAGGTAGAAGGCGCTGTCGACATCATCTACCGTACCCTAAAGGAAACAGGACTTGAGCACGACGAAGGGCCGGACAAGGACGGCGGCGTTGGTCCATACATCCAGAGTGAGCGCCAGAAGAAGGGCATCTACTTAGAATATGCGAAGAAGCTGATCGACAAGGGCGAGGCATACTACTGCTTCTGCGATGAGTGCCGTCTGAAGACACTTGTCACCGAATTCGAGGGAAAGACCATCTCCCGCTACGACAAGCACTGCTTACACCTGTCCAAGGAAGAGGTTGAGGCAAACCTTGCGGCTGGCAAGCCATATGTTATCCGTCAAAACAACCCGGAAGAGGGCACAACAACATTCTCTGACGAGCTGTACGGTGACATCACAGTTCCGAACATCGAGCTTGACGACATGATCCTGATCAAGTCCGACGGTTTCCCAACCTACAACTTCGCAAATGTTGTGGACGACCATCTGATGAACATTACACACGTTGTCCGCGGAAATGAATACTTATCTTCCTCTCCAAAGTACAACCGTCTCTATGATGCATTTGGATGGGAGGTTCCAACCTATATCCACTGTCCACTGATCACGAACGAAGATCACCAGAAGCTCTCCAAGCGTAGTGGTCACTCATCTTTCGAGGATCTGTTGGAGCAGGGATTTTTGACCGAAGCAATCATCAACTTCGTTGCATTGCTCGGCTGGAGCCCGGAGGATAACCGTGAGATCTTCTCTTTGCAGGAGCTGGTAGAAGCATTTGACTACCACAATATCTCCAAGTCTCCGGCAGTTTTAGATATGACGAAGCTCAAATGGATGAACGGCGAGTACATCAAGGCAATGGACGATGAGAAGTTCTACGAGACGGCACTTCCTTACATCCGGGAAGTCGTTGGCGACAAGATGGATGCGAAGAAGATTGCCGCTATGGTAAAGACAAGAATCGAAGTATTCCCGGACATCAAGGAGCAGATTGATTTCTTAGCAGCCGTACCGGAATACGATATCGCAATGTATACACACAAGAAGATGAAGACAAACGCTGAGAATTCATTGCAGTTATTAAAAGAAGTTCTTCCGGTTCTTGAGGCACAGGAAGCGTTCGACAATGACAGCCTGTTCGCGGCTCTTTCCGCATTCGGTAAAGAGCACGAGTACAAGACCGGCTTCGTCATGTGGCCGCTTCGTACCGCTGTATCCGGCAAGCAGGCAACACCTGGCGGCGCAACCGAGCTTATGAGTATCCTTGGCAAGGACGAAACACTTGCAAGAATCAATGCCGCGATTTTGAAGCTGGAGAATGCATAATCTCTCAGCGCAAGCATATAAGCTATGATAAATCAATCGTCATGATATAATCTCATGTAGACGCGCTCCCGCTCAGAGAAAACACGCAGCGGATACAAAAAATAGGGACTACCTGAAATGGTAGCCCCTATTTTTGTACCGACGTGTTTTTTTAATTCAACTCATCGAGCGTCTTCGCATAAGCTGGCAGGAATTCCTGCACGAAGTCCTTTACTTCCGGGTAGCTATCGGATAGCTCCTGCACCATCTGCTCCGTGCTTTCTTTCGCCTTGACGAATTCGCGGTTGCCGGTTTTTTCTTCCTCCATACACTTGATCAATGCAGAGAGTTTATCTGCCGCTTTTACGAGCTTCCACAGATACTTCGTCTCTTCCGTATCATCGCCCTGCTTGAAGAAGTAGTCCCGGTAATATGTCTGCAGATCTTCCGGAAGCTGTCCGATCAGCTTCTCGCACGCTTCATCCTCGATGGAATGAAACAAATCCTTCATCCGGTTGTTGTAATACTTGATTGGTGTCGGCATATCGCCGGTGATGATCTCAGACGCGTCGTGATACAGTCCGATCACTGCCGCCTTGTCGGCATCTAAATGCTTGCCATACCGCACATTCCCGATCACGCAGAGCGCATGCGCCAGCATGCTCACCTCCAAACTATGCTCGGACAACGTCTCCGGGTATGTGTTCCGCATGAGTGCCCAGCGTTCAATGTATTTCATGCGCGCCACCGTCGCAAAGAAATTGTATTCCATTTTGATTTTCCTCCACATGTTTGAAACGTATTGTGATTTCTATATCCATGTATCAACAATCAGAAATATATGATGTATTGAAACTAAGAAGTACTAAATGTTCTGATATACACAATAATATCGTCCGCAACCGCCGCACGGGTATTGCCCCCTCGCTTCGCTCGTCGGCAGATTGTCGGGCGCATCCTAAATATGAATCTACGATTCATATGAGCCCTCCGCTCGCCGTCCGTGGCTCAGTGGCGGCTTGTTTGAACATCGTGTTCAAACATTGCTGAATATTTACAGAACATCAAGTACTTCTAAGTTCCAATCATATTTATATTTCCAGACATGGATACATACGGATATAGAAACCACAAAAACGTTTCCTGCTATTTATTAAAAATCACGTTTCCTACTGTACCTTCTCCGCTTCCGTAAGCTTCACGTTCTGGTATTTCTCATACAGTTCCATGAATTCCTTGCCACTCAGATTTTCCTTCTCGTAGAGTACCTGCGCGATCGCATCGAGTGTCGGCATATTCTTTTTCAGTAACTTGTATGCCTTCTCGTAGCTTGCTTTCATCATGTTCTTGACTTCGGTATCGACCTTCGTCTCTGTCTCGGAAGAACAGTTAAGTACGCGGCGGTTATCCAAGTATTCTCCGGTTACGCCTTCGAGCTGCACCATGCCGAACTTCTCGGACATACCGTACATCGTGATCATCGTCCGCGCCAAGCTCGTCGCCTTCTCGATATCGTTGGAGGCACCATTCGTAACGGAATCAAACTTCAGCTCCTCCGCGGCACGCCCCGCCAGAAATGTCACGATATCCTCTTCCATTTCTTTCTTCGTCTGCAGCTGCTTCTCTTCCTCCGGCACCTGCCATACATAGCCAAGCGCGCCGGATGTACGCGGTACGATCGTGATACGCTGGATTGGAAGCGTGTTCTTCTGCAATGCGGCAACAAGCGCGTGTCCAACCTCATGATAGGCAACGATTTTCTTCTCTCTTGGGGAAAGCAGCTTCTCCTTCTTCTCTTTTCCGGCAAATACAACTTCCACCGAAGCGATCAGATCCTTCTGGGATACATAATCCCGCTTGTTACGGACAGCCATTAACGCTGCCTCATTGATGATATTCGCAAGGTCTGCACCGACAGCCCCGGATGTGGCAAGTGCAAGCTCCTTGAAATCTACCGTCTCATCCATCTTGACATTCTTGGAATGTACCTTGAGTGTATCGATACGTCCCTGCATATCCGGCTTTGACACGATGATTCTACGGTCGAACCGTCCCGGACGAAGCAATGCCTTGTCAAGTACCTCCGGGCGGTTTGTCGCAGCAAGCACGATAATTCCCTTCGAGCTGTCGAAACCATCCATCTCCGATAAGAGCTGATTCAAGGTCTGTTCCCGCTCGGAATCGCCACCGCCATGACGCGTGTCACGCTTTCCTCCGATCGCATCGATCTCATCGATAAATATGATACATGGCGCCATATTGTTTGCCTTGCGGAACAGATCACGCACACGGCTCGCACCGACACCAACAAACATCTCCACGAACTCCGAACCGGACAGCGAAAAGAACGGAACGTTCGCCTCTCCGGCAACCGCCTTGGCAAGCAGCGTCTTACCGGTTCCCGGAGGTCCTACAAGCAGGGCTCCCTTCGGCAGCTTCGCACCGATCTTTAAGTACCGGTCCGGCTGATCTAAGAAATCCACCATCTCGCAGAGGGATTCCTTTGCCTCCTCCTGACCGGCAACATCCGCGAATGTCACACCGGTTTTCTTCTCCACATACATCTTTGCATTGCTTTTTCCGATGCCGCCGGATTTGGACATATTCCGCATCAGTAACGACATCAGCAGATAGAAGGCACCGATCATTACCACATACGAGAGAATCGTCGAAACGACTGCATTTTTCCCTTCATCCATTTCCTCAAACTGCACACCCGCCTTCTGCAGACGGTCCACGATCTTGTAATCACTGATGCGGATCACATAATACGTCTTGTCCATCTCCGCACCCGTCTCCTTCGAGATCGGCGTGAAGCTGATCCGGTCATTGTAGAGCTTCACATCGGTAACTAATTTATCATCAAGCATCTGCAGGAATGTGTCATACGTGATCTTCTCCTGTTTGGACTGCTGTATCGCCGTAATTCCCTGCCAGATCATAAATGTCAATAGAATGGATACGATCCATATCACCACCGTCTTGGATGGCTTTTTCTTATTATTATTCGAATTCCGGTTGTCCGAATTGTTCTCCGGGGCGGAATTTTTCTGCTGATTTTCCATATATCATTCTCCGTTATTCAAGCGTACTTATCTATAAATCTCATACAACCATGAGCAAGCTATTTCTTTCTGTATTATTAAGATATTTCTTAAGACATAATAAACCGGAAGCCACATGTCAAGGGAACGGATTCCCTCTCGCGCAGCCCCCGGTTTTGCATTTGATTTTACTTAGTATACGATTTGATCTCGTTCTTTATGCGTATTATGCATACAATGGATACTTGTCTGTGATGCTCTTTACAAGTGCCATTGCCTTGTCATTATCCTTGTCAATGACTGCAGCCTTGATTGCATCTGCGATCACAATCATATCATCTTCTTTTGCACCACGTGTTGTGATAGCCGGTGTACCAAGACGGATACCACTTGTAACAAATGGCGACTTTGGATCGTTCGGTACCGTATTCTTGTTCGCTGTGATATGAACAGAATCGAGAAGCTTCTCCACTTCCTTACCGGTCAGGTCAAGGTTCTGTAAGTCAACAAGCATCAGGTGATTGTCTGTACCGCCGGATACGATCTTGAATCCACGCTCAGTCAGTGCCTGTGCCAGACATGCTGCGTTCTTCACAACCTGCTTCTGATACTCTTTGTATTCATCTGTCAGTGCTTCCTTCAGGCAGACAGCCTTACCTGCAATCACGTGCATCAGAGGACCACCCTGAATACCTGGGAACACTGCCTTATTGAAGTTATATTTCTCATTTACTTCATTGCTGGAAAGAATCATACCACCACGCGGACCACGCAATGTCTTGTGCGTTGTGGTTGTTGTTACGTGTGCGTATGGGATTGGGCTTTCATGAAGTCCGGCAGCAACCAGACCTGCGATATGTGCCATATCTACCATAAGTACTGCGCCAACCTCATCTGCAATCTCACGGAAACGCTTGAAATCAATTGCTCTCGCATATGCAGATGCACCAGCTACGATCATCTTCGGCTTGCATTCCTTCGCAATGCGGAGTACCTCATCATAATCAATAAAACCATCATCGTTAACACCGTAAGGTACGACATTGAAATACTTACCTGACATATTGACCGGTGAACCGTGTGTCAGATGTCCACCGTGTGCCAGATTCATTCCCATAAATGTATCGCCCGGCTGCAAAATAGCGAAGAATACTGCCATATTTGCCTGTGCGCCGGAATGTGGCTGAACATTGACATATTCACATCCAAACAACTTCTTTGCCCGCTCTCTAGCAAGGTCTTCCACTACATCAACATACTCACATCCGCCATAATAACGCTTTCCCGGATACCCTTCAGCGTATTTGTTTGTAAGCGGACTTCCCATAGCTGCCATAACTGCCTTGGATACGATATTCTCTGATGCGATCAGCTCAATATTATGATCCTGTCTGTTGATCTCGTCCGTCATTGCCTGTGCAATCTCTGGATCGAAATTTGCTATTTCATCAAAACTGTACATCTTTGTCCCTCCATCTTGTTATAATTCTATCTGTTAGATTATCGCACATCCCTTGGGGAGTGTCAACCGATTGACCTTAAGATATCTCTGCTTTTTCTTTCTGATTTTTTTTAATTTTTTGTTTTTCTTCCCGTTTAGCTTTTTTCTTCATGTGGTATTTTTCCCGGTATTTCCAGATCAGATCTGACAGATAATAATTGATTTCTGCACCATACAAAACAATCTGCATACCGATATACAGCCAGATGATAATCAATACGACAGATGTCATACTACCATACATCTTTGAATTATCCGCCGAATATTTGATATATACAGAAAATCCCCGCGTCATCAGCATCCATGCAAGCGAAGCAAGCACAGCTCCGGTAAACTCATGCCGCATATGTCCGCGCCGGTTCGGAAGCTGATAATAAATCAGAAGCAAAAAGACAAAGATAACAAGAAATGTCACAACATTCTTCAAGCTCAAAATCAAAAGTGTTGCATCTGCAAATGCCGGGTAATTGTCAATAATCTTATGGGCGATCTGCGAACCGAATGCCTGTATCGCGATCACGACGATACAAAGTACCATAAACACCAGTGTATATAACGCACAGATCAGCCGCACAAGGAAATAATTTTTGTTCTGTTCCACACCATAAATTTTATTTAACCCGGTCGAGAGTGCCTGAATGCCCTTTGCTGCAGACCACAAGCTGACAAATACCGTAATGAGTGTAAACGACTGCACATTTGCATTGACTACATCATCCACAATATACGCCACATAAGATTCCAGTCCGCTCGGTACGACACGCAGAATATAGCCAAGTACATTTGTGTTCATAACGGACAGCTTCGATACGATCATAACAAGCAGCATCATAAACGGAAAAAATGAAAGCATGACAAAGAAAGCAACCTGTGCCGCATACGCCGGCACGCTGTCTGCGGTTGCTTTGTTCACAAATTTGATAATAAACCGAACGACCTTTTTCATACATCCCCCGTTTTGTTATTCTGAATCTGCTGTTTCCTCTCCATCATCCATTGTATAGATCGACGTAAAATCAACATACGAAAAATAATGCCGTAATATATATTTGTAGCTTTTTCCCTGTCTGCCAAGCACGCCGGCACCATAGATACTCATTCCTGCACCATGTCCGAATCCACCACCATGAACGACAAATCCCGCGTCTGTCTTCTCCACATAATAATATGGGCTTGGAAGTGACGTCCAGCCAGTTACCGTCGAGTCATCCTGCCGTACAATCTCCTGATTGACTGGATTCAAGATCGCACGGATATTGCTCTGTCCGCTGATGGATATCGTATGTTCACTGCCGTGGATGACAAGCTTGGATACAACACCACTCACCGTCCGCTCTGTCACCTCGATCTCTGTCACGGTTCCAAGCTCCGGCACGTCTGCCGATACAAACTCGCCGGTTTCATCCTCGACAAGTATCGCCTCTGCCATCAGAGATTTTCGGTTTTCCAAAACCGTCTCGATCGCGTCTGTCATTTCTTCCTGCGTAAATGTTATATCCCACCGATAGTACGGCGAATCTTTATCTATAATAGTATACGCATCACTATCTGTCAAAAATGCCTCAAAATCAGCTTCATCCGATAAATCGATCTTGTCCTTATCCAGATTCTCCACATTGGACTCCAGATAACTATACGCATCGCCGCCCCAGATCTCAGCATTCGTGCAGGTCGTTCCGAAAGATGTGTTAAATGTCATCGGTACGATCAGTGTTCCGTGATACGTCGGAACAAGCCCGTATGTATCCTTTACCGCGCGGATCGATGCATCGGTCTCTGCCACATTATTATATACCTGACACAGACTAGAATCGTCAAGATGCGCATGATATTCTGCGTAGCTTTCATCCTTTAACTTCGCATATGCCGTTCCTCTGGCACAGATTGCCATCGCCTGCATGGCTGCATCCGGGTAATCCGACGGCATTGCATTTGCCACGACATTTGCCAGATATCGTTCTAATGAAAGCTCATTGATCACATAGATATATCCATCCTGTACATCAAGCTCCATTGTTCCATCGTATTCCGGATTGCCACATTCGCGTGTCACGCTGAGCAGCTTGATCCGCCCACTGTGTGTATCCGGTGTTACCTTCAACACTTCGTCTTTTTCATACTCCGATGCCTGAATCGTCACCATATCGCCTGCCTGATACTTCGTCTCTGTCTCATCCGGATTCGTTACTGTAAACGCAGATGTCGCTGTGAGCTGTACCATTTCCATCTCATAGGATGTGTAATCATCATTACTGATAATTACGCGGATATCCTCACTTTTCAGTTCCTGATTGATCACGACAGCCCCGACTTTTCCATCCTGCATATACATGTCTACATACGAATAGCCGGTCAACAGGGAAAGGCTCTCCTCATCCACGGCATCCTCATAGACGTTATACATTTTATAATGCTCCGCAAGTGTGAGTCCGCCGACATTTTCCACCTGAATGTCTGTATCTCCCGTCGAAATGACTCTGCCACGCAGCACCTTCTGTGGTCGTTCAATCTTACAGATTCCTGCATAGTTAAAGACAAGATTTGCCACATAGCCTGCCGTCTCATAGTCAGCTTTGGTCTGTCTGTCCGCATCCAGACTCGTTGCGACTGTCACAGCTTCATCCGAGACACCCTCCATCCGGACAGGGTAGATCTTTTCCAGATTTCCATATAAGAAGGTACACATACCATCCGAGATTTCCTTCACCCATACATTCTGCAATGTAATTTCAGAATTGCCAAGGCTGTTTATCTTGAAAATCATGCCATTCTTCATATAGACATCAAGCACGTTTCCCTCATAGGTTTCATCAATTTCAAATTCTGCATTATAGGTGTCCTGTCCATCAGAAAAAGACGTTTTATCCTCCTCTGATATTGCAAGCACCAAAATATCTTTGCGAAGCAGCCCCTTCACGGTTGCCGACGCCACAATCCTCTCATAGAAGTCCTCGAATTCCGCCTTTGTCACATAGTCAGAATCCTTCTTTCCATTTAATGCTTCCTCATAAATGGACGTTTTTACCTGTATTACCTGTGCCACTGACTTCACAAACGCCGCATCGATCACTTCACTCTTCTTCAAAGGATCGATCAAACGGGATAATGCCTCAGATTCTGCCTTTGTATCTGCCAGATAACTGACGACCTTCTCCACATCTCCATATGTGTAATATACGCTATAATCTACAGCTGCTTCGGTTATCTCCGTATTTTGTTCTGCTTTGTGCATATGCCGTGCGATCTCATGACCGGCTATCATAAGGATTCCCGTTACAACCAGCAATAAAACAAACGTGAGTATCTTCTTTTTCACGTATTTTCCTCCAAAAAAATATATCCGGGATGCCGGTTCCTGCCTTTTGACTCCTAGCTGACGCTAGGTGGGCAACCGCATGTGATCGTCTGTCTTCCACTCGAAGGAGGCCTGACATAATATCACAGATATAGGAATCCCGTTTAAAGTAAATGTAGGTTCAAAAATAACAGGAGTTATCGAACATTCCAGATATATTATATTTTTAATATGTGCTAATTATAGCCTAGTTATTCTGATTTTTCAAGATATTTATTCATGTATGCATTGCGGTGATTTTTCGCACAGGCCGCCCGTGTCCATGATTATTTTCCTGTGCAGCCGGCTATTCACTGATAATCTTGCGGCTGCAGATATATGTGATTGCAAAATAAAAACCATATATCACAAGTATGATTGCTGCTGCAAGCAGAATCGAACCAAGCAGTCCGCCCCGTCCAAATACGGTCAGAATGAACATCGCTGTCTGCATTCCGAAGATCGAATGCACGATTGCAAGCAAAAGCGGCATGGCAAAGAACACGCCAGACTGTGCCAGGAGGGAATGACGGATTTTCTTCTCATCCACTCCAATTCGGCGCAGGATTCGGTATTTCTCCTTGCTGTCGGCTGCCTCGGAAAGCTCCTTGAGTGACAGAATCGCGGCTCCGGAGATCAGGAATACAACACCTAAGTAGATTCCGATGAATACGATCATCGCAGTAAGACCCACACTGTTGTCACGGAGCCGCTTGCTTGTCTCGCAGTTCATGGAATAATAGGAGCCATCTTCGCTTAAGAGTGTTTCTGTCTTCGCCTCCTGCAGTTTGTAGAAATTTGCATCACTATAGTACTCATTAAGCGCATCCACCTCTGTTGGGTCTGTCGTATTGTAATTTGCTGAATAGATATCATACCAGAAATCACAGTCAGACATATCTACAGAATCCGGCACAAGCAGCACGCCTGCATTGCTCTCCGAATTGCTGATGTGCACGATTCCATCTACGCAAGTACTGTATTTCGGATGATAGGTCTTTCCTTTTATCGTAACCGTCTGTCCCTCCGCAAGTCCTTCGTTGTATCGTGGTTCCATCTCCCCGTAATTACAGAGTATCACATATTCATCCTCTGCAAGGTCGATTGTCGTTCCACCAAAGGATTTTACAAAATCATTGTATTCTCCAATGTGCATCGTCTCCATCGATGCTTCTTTGAAATAATCCTCCGATCCACTCTCTGCAAATGCCTTTCCGAAGAAATCTCCGACACGAATTTCCTCCGGTGCATACAAATGCATTTCTGTCACATCCGTAAGCTTCGATGTATCGATATCACAGGCTTTCAGGTTTTCTTCCACATTGTGTCCGGTCATATCATAGTCCTCGGCTGCATCATAGGAATACAGCTTTGAAAACTGCACATCAACCGGAGTACAGGTCTCTAACACATGGTTCATCGAATTTCGGATTGCCATCGAGCTTGACAGGATACAAATCGTGAAAAAGAGAAGCAGACAGATAATCCCTCCAGAGAACACCGTCGTGTTGATCCGGCTTCCAAGCTCTTTCACACTGAATGAGTTGATGCCTTTATAATAAAACCGTCTGCACCGCTTCACGATTGCAAGCAACATTCCGGATACCGACCAGAATATAAGGAAGGTTCCGATGATACCTTTCGCGATCTGGATACCAAGTCCCTGAAACTCAGAGATTGTGCGGACACCGGCTGTCACTTTATAATATGCCGTTCCAAGCAGGATAGCCGCTACAATAAATACAAGCACACAGACAACCGGATTTTTTGCGTGGTTTTTTTGTGCCTTTGCGCCTGCATAAAGCAGGTTTATTAGCTTGGCGCGGCTGACAATGATTACATCTAATGCCATAACAATCACATACATGATTGCAAAATAAATAATCGTTTTGATGATGGCTGATGTGCTGACCATAAACCGGAAGTTCGTCATATCCGCTTCGAAAAGATTTGCCGTCACAACGCTCATCCCCTGCGAGATTCCAATACCGAGCAGCAACCCGATTACCAGAGAGATCACACCGATCAGCAGTGTCTCGATCACGAGAATCTTTGCTACCTGTGTTTTTCCCATACCAAGCGTTAAATAGATACCGAATTCCTTCTTCCTTCGTTTCATCAGGAAGGTACTTGCGTACACGACGAGGAAACCAAGTACGATCGATACGAACACACTGACGACAGACATCGCCTCGTTCATAAGCCCAATGATTTCTTCCGTATTTGACGATACCTTCAGCATAACCGTCTGGCTTCCAAGTGCATTAAATACATAGAAGATTGCTACGCCTAAGATCAATGTTGCAAAATAAATCAGATAATTCTGCATACTTTTCCGGATATTCCGGGTGGATAATTTAAAGAGCATCATTCAAACTCCCCCCTAACACTGTCACAACCTCAATAATGCGGTTAAAAAACTGTTTCCGGGTATCATCACCTCTACGGATCTCATTGAATATCTTGCCATCCTTGATGAAGATCACGCGCGATGCATAGCTTGCTGTAAATGCATCGTGCGTAACCATCAGAATCGTTGCAGCAAGTCCTTCATTCATCTCCTTCATGCTTTCCAACAGATAGCGGGAGGATTTGGAATCAAGAGCACCGGTTGGCTCATCGGCTAAGATCAGCTTCGGATTCGTAATCAGGGCTCTGGCTGCCGCCACACGCTGCTTCTGTCCACCACTCATCTGATAGCTGTATTTGTTCAGAACTTCCTCGATTCCAAGCCGCTTCGCAACCTCTTGGATCCGGCTGTCAATCTCCTTCGGTTTTACATTCTGGATGGAGAGAGCCAGTGCAATATTCTCATATCCGGTCAGCGTATCCAGCAGATTAAAATCCTGGAAGATAAATCCCAGCTCTTCCCGGCGGAACTTATTTAATTCATTTCCCCGGATGGTTGTGATGTCCTTATCCCCGACATAGATATGTCCGGCTGTCACACGGTCGATCGTGGAAATACAGTTTAAGAGCGTTGTCTTTCCAGAGCCGCTGGCTCCCATAATTCCGACAAACTCGCCTTTCTCTACAGAGAAAGAAATCTTATCTACCGCCTTTGTCAGATTCGCTTTGTTGCCATAGTATTTTTCTACATTGTCAAGCTTTAATATCTCATTCATAGATAGTCTCCCTTCGTTTGCTAACATTCTGATTGCGGGCAGGCATGTTGTGCTTCTGCCGCTTAACGGTTTCTGGATTTCAGCTGTTATTTTGCCTGCTCATGCACGCAGACATACTGTGTTCCTTCCACATCAGCCTTTTCCATGATTCTCATACCTTAATGGTTCTCTGGTTTCCACATGAATTGTGCAAACCATCTCCCGCATCAACTGTACTCAGTATATATGGTTTTTCATCCGCCATCCATCGGTCTTGATTACAGGTTTCTTACGATTTTGTAATATAACGGTTGTATTATATATTGATTTGGTGCAGATGCCTATGGGTGAGATTCGTTGTTGAAGTAGCCATTTGGGAATTTTGCTTGATTTTCTGCTGTTTTGCTCCAATCCACTTGCTTCCTGTGACTGCTCCATTGGGGGATTTACCCATATTTCAGGTTTTTGCTCCAATTCAAGAAAAAAGGAGGCATCCCTGCCTCCAAAAATAACATGGTATATATCAATAATCACTTCTTACCTGATGCATACTCCACACTGTCTTCCTCCCAGTGTTTGTAATCCGGATTGTTTCTTTTGTCTTTCAACCCATAAGCTTCCGATAGCCAGTTTCCCACATATGCGCTTACCTTCTTCGCGCCTTCAAAGTTCAGATGATCGCCACCATCCTTCGTATCGGACGCCCAGTCAATGCCAAGCGCATCATTCAGATTCAGATCTTCATAAGTAACTGCGTTTGCCTGTGCCCAGTCAGCTACACTGTTGTGCTTAGCATAAGTCCAGTTCTTTGGAGACGGAGAACTGACCAGGACAAGATCCGCACCATGATTTTCACAATATTCTTTCATAAGGAGCAGATATTTTTCTGCATCGGCATCTATCATCCTTCGTTCCTCACTTGCATGCATGTAAGCTCCACCCTCATAAGGCTTGATCGTATTTCTCCTGATAAATCCACGGTTCTTCCCATCCTTTTTCTTTGTCAGGGCATTTGTACTTACAAACGCATCCTTCCAACGAGAATGATTCTTAAAAATCTCAACATGATCGGACAGACGATCTAAAACATAATCTTTCGAATCGCCTTTTGATTTCACGCTGCGGAACAGGCAGTTCGTCTCTAAAACAACAACCTCTGGCGTCTGAGTCTCAAATGCCGCCTGTAAAATTGCATATGAATCGCACATGCGCTGTGCGGATGTCCCGCAGATAAACGAGGTGTAGCCATGCTCCGCGAACATCTGTAATGGATTGAAGCTCGAATAGCATTCACTATCCCCTAAAAACAATACATCGATCGTATCCTTCACTTCACTTTTTACTTCCGCATCCTTCGTCCGGACGGCTGTTGTGTCGTAGATATCTGCATTGTTTTTCGGACGCAGGAATTTTCCTGCCAGTAACAGGACCACACAAAGTCCGGCTAAAAAACCGACGCTGCCTGCAGCCATCCTAAAAGTTCTTTTCCATTTTCCACTTACTTTTTTCATATACATTCTTCTTTCGTAAATCTTACACCATCCATACGCCGCATACATGTTACTCATATTCATTCTTCCATCCTGACGCCGCATACATGATTCACATATTCATTCTCCTGTCAATACGCCGCATATATCATATCTACGATCGTATATCCGCTGCCATATGCGCCAAATACAACGACTAGAAGTATAACCGCATACCAGAAACTCCACCGGACCGGCAGCTTGCATTCCGCCACCCTTCTCCGGATTGAAATCCCCTTCTCGTGAATAATATCCACCACAAATACGAGCAGGATACTTACAGATGCCAGAATGAGATCCGGCACATCCACGCCGAAATTTGACTCCGTAAGTGCTGTGATATGAAAATCTGTTATGATTCCACGAAGCATCCGGAATCCGGTTGCAACGGTATCTGCACGGAAGAACATCTCACCGATGTTCACAATCAGAAACATTTTCAGGAACCGGAATATTCTGAATCCAATGCTGTCTGTATCAAGTCTAAGATGCTCCACAAGCTTCCTGCATGGTTCCTCAGTCAGATTCTCAATCACGATCAGCACAAAATAATACATACCATAAAAGATATAATTCATATGCGGTCCGTGCCAGATACCATTTGACAGCCAGACGAAGAATAACGCAATCGTTGGTGCCACGAATTTACTGACCGAAAATCCGGCTTGCTTCTTGATCTTCTTCGCAAGATTCTTGACCGGTTTCGCAAGGGAGATTGGATAAAACACATAATCCTTCAGCCATGCGCCAAGCGTAATATGCCATCTGCGCCAGAAATCCCCTGCATTCTTCGCGAAGAACGGCTGACGGAAATTCTCCGGCAATGATACACCGAAGATCTCGCCGCTTCCCATAATGATATCCATACATCCGGAAAATTCCATGTAAAGCTGCATCGTATACGCAAGCACACCGACAAGGATTGCCGCACCGTCGAAATTGTTGTAGCTGCTGAATACCTTTGATACAAGCGGTGCCAGCCGGTCTGCAATCACCATCTTCTTAAATAGTCCCCAGATGATACGCTGGTACCCAAAAACAAGATTTTCAAACTGAATGCTTCTTCCGCCATACAAAGCTTCTGCAGTCTCAGAAAAACGGCTGATCGGACCTTCCATAATCTGTGGAAAGAAGCTTAAGAATAGTGCCACCTTGAACGGATTCTTACAGGACTCCTGAGTGCCTCGATAGACATCTGTCATGTAGGAAATCGCCTGTAAACTGTAATAGGAAATACCAATCGGTGCTGCAAGTGTCACACCAAATATCCGCAGGTATTTGAGTGTCACAAGTGCCCCTAAGATCAGCACAATCCCGACTGCCAGCACGCCACGTTTCTTCCGTGTAAGTGCTTTCCCGCGCAGGTCACTATGCTTTTCAGGAATTAGCGCAAGCCATCTTCCGGTTCCGTATGTCACAAGCGTTGCCAGAAGCAACCAGACAAGAAGCTTACCGCTTATCATACAGAAAAATGTATAATCCGCTGCCAGCAGCACCAAAAAACGGAACCGCGCCGGACATAGCTGGTACAATGCGATTACAACCGGCAAAAATATTAAACTATATGTAAGCAGATGATACGCCATATGTCCTGTTCCTTTCTCTATCGTATGATTTTGTGCCTGATTTTTTCATCCCACATCCACACGCACCCATTCGCTTGAATGCTTTCCTGTGTGTATGGGATGCTACGCCTCCTTCAATCTACAGATCATCTCCCACAGGCTCTTTGCTGAATTAAAGTTCGCCGGAATCAGTTCTGCCGGTGATACCTCAACATCAAAAGTATCCTCAATCTCTGACACAAGTGATAAAATAGCAAAGGAATCTAAGATATGATCGTCAATTAATGTCGTACAGTTCTCAAAATCCTCACCTGGTGCAATACCTTCCAAAATCTCTAATAATTCTTCCATGTTACAAATCCTCCTATTTTTTTATTGTGAACCCATGCTTTCTCATGCATTGCCGCATTCCGGTTTCCTGTTTTCATGCATCCTGCGTTGTCGCATTCTGGTTCTCTGTTTTCATGCATCCTACGTTGTCGCATTCCGGTTCCCTGTTTTCATGCATCCTGCGTTGTCACATCCGGTTCCAGTTTCCACCGCCATGAAACGGATACGTCTCCACCCGTTCACGCAGCTTTTCGATTTTTCCGTCTGTCCTGCTGATTAAAACCTGCGGCAGTTCCCGGCTCAGAAACATTGCCATACCCTCGGTCGCCGCATAAGCGCCACACCGTTTGAAGCAGATCACATCGCCCTTTTCGGGATTGTGCAAAGTGACATCCCGCGCGAGCACGTCATTCACGGTACAAAGCGATCCACACAGATGAAACAGCTCTCCGTCATCACCATCTTTTTCTGCAAGCACTTTCATCTCCGGCTGCTTCATCCCCATCATCCACCCATAGTAGTTGATCTGGTGGATTCCGCCATCTAAGATCACAAATCCCGGCTGTGCCGTCCGCTTGACATCCATCACGCGCGTCAGATAATAACCACTCATCGACACAAGGAACCGCCCAAGCTCGATTGTCTTTTTGCCGTAAGCGTCACATGCCCGAAGCTTCTCGGCAAGAGCCTGTATCTGCGGCTCCGGCTCGCTTTCCCGCTGATCCTTCTCGCTGTCATTTACGAAATAAGAAACCTTCATGCCTGCTCCGTATTCAAGCTCCGGAAGTTTCATTCCGGTCTCAGCTTCGAACGTCTCTGCGAATGAGGTCAGGTTATCCATCTCCTTCTCCAGCTTGCTTTGCCGCTTCTGAGTCCCGGCATAATAATGAACGCCCGCCAGTGTCAGATATGGACTTTCCTGCACCTCCTTTGCCAGCCGGATAAATGTCTCCGCATCAACACCGAACTGATTGCCACTCGAAAGCCGGATGAGAACCGAGAGCTGCATCTGATTTTTCTCTGCGAGTGTCCGCAGTATCTTCGCATGTTCCTCCGATTCGATCGTGTAGATTCCGGCGCCCTTGCTGTAAGACAAGATGCGTTTCATGGATTCGTAGGTCTTGTTAACCCCGGATACCACAATCTTCTCCGGTGCGATCTCTGTCTGTATGCAGATCTCATATTCGCCCGGGGAGCAGACTTCCAGCCGGTCAACCATGTCTGCCACATACGGAATCAGAAACGGATTCGCTTTTACTGCAAAGCAAAGTCCGGTGCCCTCCGGCAGCAGACTGCGAAGCAATCGGATTCGCGCTTCCACTTCCCGCACATCGAAGATATAGGTCGGCGTTCCATATGTCGACGCCGCAATTCTTAACTCTTCTATATTCATGCAAACGCTCCTTCCTTATACTGTGCTTCCAACAGCTTCTTGTCTGTCTTGCCGTTCTTATTAAGCGGCAGCATGTCCACCTTGCAAAATACATTCGGAACCATGTAATCCGGCACCTTTTTCTTCATCGCGGTAATCAGATATTTCTTATCATCAATTCCGATGTAACAGGCAACAACCTTGTTTTTCTCCCGGTCGTAAAAGCACGCGGCACCCTCGATCTCCGGGATTGCAGCAAGTGCATGTTCTATCTCTTCTAACTCAATCCGGTGTCCCATATGCTTGATCTGAAAATCTTTCCGTCCCGCGAAATAAAGCAATCCGTCCCCGCCATAGCTTGCCAGGTCTCCCGTCCGGTAAATCGTCTCCGGGTAATCAGAACTAAGCGGATTTGCCACAAATGCATTCGCTGTCGCCGCAGCATTCCTGTAATATCCGAGGGCGAGTGTCGTACCTGCCACGCAGAGCTCTCCAATCTTGCCAACGCTTCCCGGTTCAATCAGATGCTTTTCCTCGTCAAGCAGAAATACCCGTTCGTTCGGAAATGCAATTCCGATTGGAAGCTTCTCCTCCTCGGTATATTCGCGTTCCAGAATATGATAGGTGCAGTTACAGGTGATTTCCGTCGGTCCATATAGATTCACAAACATCGCATCCGGATAGCAGCTTTGCCATGCGTGAAGCTGCCGGATCGGCATCGCCTCACCGCTGAATAAAATCTTGTTGATATCTGCCGGCACTTTATGTTTTAGTCCGTGCAGACGATTCAACAGGCAGAGTGCCGATACTGCCCAGATCAGTGTTGTGACATGATTCTCATCGAGCATATCCACAACCGAATTTGGGAACATAAAATATGCTTTCGGAATCACAACTAAGGTTGCACCCACCTTCATCGCACTGTAGATGTCCTTGACCGATACGTCGAAATCAAACGGTGCCTGATTGCCGATCACATCGGCTTTGGTGATATCGAAAATCTCCGTAAACTGATTGATAAATTCAATCACCGACCGA
The DNA here is from genome assembly GCF_056872695.1 of Wujia sp. NCBI lineage: Bacteria > Bacillati > Bacillota > Clostridia > Lachnospirales > Lachnospiraceae > Wujia > Wujia sp. The sequence goes on from NZ_DBMFCD010000008.1 coordinate 90,928, forward strand.
TGTGCCACAAGTACGCCCTTCGGGGTTCCGGTCGATCCGGAAGTAAAATTACAATAGAGCGGATCGGTATCGATCATGGATTCCCGGATTTCCTGCAGCCGGGCATTTTCCATATCCGATAATTCCATCTGCCAATCTGCATCTCCGGTTTCACCGGAATCATTTTCATCTATCGCATACAATTCCTCTTGCTGATTCACACATCCGGTTGTTCCATCTGTGCCGGTCTGTGCCATGTTCTCTGTATCTTCCGGATTTGCACATTCAAATTTCAGCCCGTGTACCAGTGTCTCCATCCGGATCACCCGCTCCGTACAACCACACGCTGCAAGCTTGTCCGGTGCATTGCTTCCGTCTACGATCACCTCCGGCTCTAACACCGAAAGCATCGACCGGATACGTGCCTCCGGGAACGATGGATCGACCAACGTGTAGAAACATCCCGCATAGACGATTCCGAAAAATACCGCCAGCGTATCCGCACTCTTATCCGCAAATACACAGACCGGATGGTTCGGTGTTGTATGCTTTACCAGACGGCTGCCAATATGTCTTGCCGTCTTCCATAATTGTTCATATGTATAAGCACAGGCTGTATCCTTCACAGCAATCTTGTCCGGATACTTCTGTGCACTTTGTTCCAGATATTCCAATACATTTTTCATAATGTCCTCCATGCGTGCAGGTTCAAGATGCCTGACTACGAAAATGCTCCGGCAAATTTTCACACATCATATATATGCCTCCATCTGCGTGTCTGCTGCATTTTTCTGTTCTGTATCTTAGTATAGCCACTTAAATATTAAGATAAAACCAAGCAATCATTTAAGATTTGTTTAAGTTTACGGAAGGAGTTTTTCAAACTCTGCCGCCCGCTTGTTCCATGCCTCATACCGGGCATCCTTCCGGCGATCCGGCAAGGTATAATGCGTCTGCAGATACTGCTGCAGATATGCCGTCACCTTCCGGCAGCCATTATAATTAATATGATCTCCACCATCGAGCGTATCTAAGTTCCAGTCTATTCCCAATTCTTCGGTATCCAGATTCAGATCAAGATATGGAACATCCAGCTTATCCGCAAGTGCCTGCACCTCATTGTGCCGCTGCATCGTATGATTAGTCGGAGAAGGCGCCGTCACCAAAAGCAGCTTCGTTCCATGCGTATCGCACAGGTCTTTGATCTCCTCGAGATAATACTGCGTGATAAATGTCACCGGTGTTTTCTCATCCGTCGCATGCATGTAGGCACCGCCGGTATATGGCGCCACGGCTACCCGCAGTTCAAATCCATTGAAAATCGTCGTCTGCAGTTTCGGATCGGCAGGTTCCATCTTCCAGAACCGGTGGTATTTGAAGACTGGGAACATCTGCCGTGCAAGCTCCTGCGCGGATTTTGCAGCATCCCGTACCACACTTGCATCTCCTCTGGAGAAAAACTCATTCGTCTCTAAGATTACCACCTTCGGAGATTGCCGTTTTAGAATCTTCTTAAGCGAGAAATAACTTTCCCCGATCCATTGTCCGGACTGTCCACCGATATATGATGCAATCCCCGTGTCCTTCCATAACTGATAGGTGGACAATACCGTATAACTCTCGCTGTCGCCAAGGATTGCCACATCAACCATATCCTCCGGTTCGGACAGCAGATGCAGCAGGTACCGTTCCCGCTCGGAAACCGAATCCTGCAAGCCAAGCCGGATCGGATCACATATCTTCCCGGCTGCTACAAGAAGCAGCAAAACCACCATTGCAAATGCGGCTGCCCGAAGCCATATCTTATGTGTCCCGGATTTTTTTCTTCCGGAATCCGTATTTCCCGAAATATCTTTCTTTTGTATATCCATATCTTTAGAAGCCTGCATAGATCAGATCCACCTCCTGATATCCCGGTCCATACGCACCGAATATAAGCACGACAAAGATGAGTGCAAGATACACGAGCCAGCGCACCGGCAGCCGTTTCTGCAAGATCACGCCACGCACATCAATCTTCCGCTCACGGAAATGATTTACCACGCCAACGAGCAGCAAAGACGCAAGAATAATTCCAATCTCCACTCTGCCAAGTCCAAGCGTAAGCAACGTACCGTCCCAGAGCCTGTGTAGCTCAAAATCACGGAACAGTGATGCAAACATATGCATACCGATGCCCAGTGTATCCGCCCGGAAAAACAGTTCTCCGGTAAAAATGATCACCCATGTTTTTAACATTCGAAGTACATTCCACCATGTCGTAGCTTCGGTAATCTTCCATGCTTCGCCAAGCTTCTTCATCGCCGGTTCAAGCATCAGTTCAATCATGATTACAACGAAATAATACATGCCGTAGAAAAGGTAACTCCAGCTCGCACCATGCCAGAGTCCGTTGCACACCCACACAGGGAATAACGCGATTGCGGAAGCAACCATCAGCTTCACATATTTGCTCGCATGCTTCTTCGCAAAACGGTTCCATTTCCTGGTGAGCTTCGACATGGAAACCGGATAGAAAATATATGTCTTGAACCATCTGCCAAGCGAAATATGCCATCTACGCCAGAATTCGGATGCATTCTTCGATACGAACGGCTGTGCAAAATTCTCCGGCAATGTCACGCCAAAGCATTCCGCACTTCCGATCACGATATCCATACAACCGGAAAACTCCATATAAAGCTGGACAGTATAGGATACTGCCGCGACCACGATCATCACACCGTGATAAGACGCATACCCGTCAAACAACGTCTGCACCACAACATACAGACGGTCTGCAATCACAACCTTCTTGATGAGTCCCCAGCCAATCCGCATATAGCCCCGGACGAGATTCTCACTCCGGATATCTTCCCCTTTCGTGAGTGCATCTGCTGTATCACTGTACATACAGATTGGTCCTTCCATGATGATTGGGAAGAAGCTTAAGAAGAGTGCAAGCTTCGCAAGGTTTCGCTCCGGTTTGATCTTCTTCCAATACACATCCGCCATGTAACCGATTGCAGAAAGCGTGTAAAATGAGATACCAAGCGGCAGCAGGAAACGCCGCACCGGAAGACGCAACGACGACTGTGCCGCTCCAAAAAGCAAATTCAGATTCTCTGCAAAAAATCCGCTGTATTTCATCACAAGCAGCATACCAAGAAGCAGCCAGACCCCTATTGTCAGTATCGTTTTTCTGCGTTTTTTCTCACCGGTAGCAGCCAGTCTTCCAACTATGTAAGTGATTCCGGTTGCTCCAGCCAGAAATAGAATCAATCTGTGGCTGAACAAAAAATAGAAACAATAACTAAAAAAGAGCAGCACACCAAAACGAACCCGCTTTGGTGCAAGCTGATAACCGATGAGAACCACCGGCAAAAATACTAAAAAATACATGGATTCATGATAAGCCATGTTCCAAATCCTCGCCACAGTATCCGACTGTGCCTTTCTTCCATATTTGTGTCCCAAGCAACTGTCCTGCCTGTATCATACATTCTTCCATGCGTTCTATCCATCGTAGTTTATGACAACTCTCTTACATTTTTGTAAGGTTATAAACTACTCTCTCGTCAGGAATGTCTCTTTGCCAAAGACAATCTCTACCTCAGTATATTCCCCATGCACGGACGTAATCGCAATCGAATGTCCAAGCTTATTGCAAAGCTGTTTACATATATACAAACCCATTCCGGTAGAAGCATTTCCACGCCGTCCGTTCTCCCCGGTAAAGGTCTTGTCAAACACCCGGTCGATATCCTGTTGTGTTATACCGATGCCATTATCACGGATTCTAAGAACCGTCTTATCTGCCATATCCTCTACCGCAAAAGAAATACACGATTGCTTTGCGGTATCCCGGTATTTGATACTGTTGTTCACGATCTGACCAAGCATAAATGCAAGCCACTTGGAATCCGTGACAACGGAATGGTTTGTATCGTTTTTTTCAATTCGTATTTTATTCCCGATCAGCAGATCCTTCTGCTGCTGTAACACCTGATTGATGGCAGCATCCAGATTGCACGCGGTGAGCAGATAATCCTTCTCTGCCGCATCTGCACGTGCATAAAATAGAATCTGCTCAACAAATCCGTTGATACGGGCAAGCTGCGCCTTCTGTTTCTTCAGATCCTGACTGCCATTATAATTCATGAGATTTAATGCCGCAATCGGAATCTTGATCTCGTGGATCCAAAGTTCTAAATATTCCTTGAAATCCCGTAGGGAATCCTCGGTGTCATTTAACTTATCCCGCATGGACTTCCCGGTGTCATACAGAACATCCATCCAGATTTTGCCTTCCTCGAAATCCGGTTGTACCATCATCTCTGTGATCAGATATTTCTGATCCAGACCGTCAAGGATTCCCTGCAGCTCCCGGTAGAAACGGCTCCGCTTCCGGTAATCCGCACCGAAGGCACACAGTGACGTTACAAAAATAATTCCCTCCATCACCCAGATAAAATCCATCCGTGCTTTGCAGGCAAACCCTAACAGCTTGAATACTACCATGATACATACCACCGCAGCAACAAAGCCGATTCTGTCTTTTAGATAACCTCGAACTGTCATTCCAAAATATACCCCTGTCCACGTTTTGTCCGGATTGCATCCGCCACACCAAGATCGGAGAGTTTTTTCCGCACACGGTTCATATTCACCGTCAGCGTGTTGTCATCCACAAATGCTTCCGAATCCCACAGATAGCTGATCAGCTCATCCCGCGTCACGATCATATTCTGATGCTTTAACAGATAGGATAAAATCCCCGCCTCATTCTTCGTCAGCTCCACGTTGTTATCTCCGACACATAAGATGCCGCGAGCCATATCGAGTGTCAGCTTCTTATAGGTGAGTCCTTTATCCGCGTCCAGCTTTCCAAGGCGCTTGAATACCGCCTCGATATGAAGCAGCAGAATAGACGGATTGTATGGCTTCGCAATAAAATCATCCGCACCGAAGCTCATTGATATTACTTCGTCCATCTCTGTGTTTTTGCTTGTCACCATAATAACCGGAATATCCGATGTCTTACGCAATTCCCGCAGCACGCTCTGTCCATCTATCCCCGGAAGGTTGATATCGAGCAATACCATATCCGCCTGCGAAGCAAGGATCTGTCCGGCAACATCGTTAAATTCTCCGACACACTGTGCATCATACTGATTCGAGATCAGAAGATACTGCAATTCCTGTGCCAGTGCCATATCATCTTCCACAATTAAAATACGTTTCATCTCATACTCCTCGCCCGGTGGTTTCCGTGCATCTACTAACCCATCAGATTCCTCCGGTGGTTTCCATGCATCTGTCAGCTCAACGGATCTGCTACTGTGCCAGACGAAGCATCTCATCAAGCGGTTTTTTCGCCTGTTCACACATCTCCTCCGGAAGAATCACTTCATCCTTCAGATCTTCAAGCTTCTCGAGCACCTTGTCCAGACTGACCTTCTTCATATTCGGGCAGAACTGTCTGTGTCCGACAGAGAAGAATTTCTTGTCCGGATTTTTCTGCATCAACTCATAGAACACACCCATCTCGGTGCAGATCAGAAATTTCTTACTGTCCGATGCAGTTGCATAATCAATAATCTGGGACGTACTTCCAATAAAATCTGCAAGTGCTAATGTATCACTTGTACATTCCGGGTGTGCCAGCACCAATGCGTCCGGATGTAATTCCTTCGCCTTCTTCACATCCTCACTGTGAATACTCTTATGTACATGGCAGAACCCGTCGTTGAAGATAAAATGCTTCTCCGGTACCTGTTCCGCTATAAAATGCGCCAGATTGTAATCCGGAATAAAATAGATATCTTTATTCGGAAGCGCCTTCACAATCTTCAATGCGTTCGACGATGTCACGCAGACATCCGAGTGGGCTTTCAATTCTGCGGTCGAATTGACATAGCAGACAACCGCCACATCCGGATATTCTTTCCGCACTTCCTTGATCTTCTCGACTTCCGCCATATGCGCCATCGGACAATCCGCTCCATCGTCTGCCATATAGACATGCTTTTGGGCATTCAGAAGCTTTGCGCTCTCTCCCATAAAGGAGACACCGCAAAACAAAATATTCTGTTGTTCTACTGTCGTTGCAACCTTTGCAAGATAGTATGAATCACCGACATAATCTGCAATCTCCTGCACCTCGCCATCCACATAATAATGGGCTAAGATCACAACATCTTTTTCTTTCTGCAGTTCCTTGATTCTCGCTTTTGTCTGTTCGTTCATGGAAAAACTCCTTTTCTATTTTAAATCATGGTTGTATCCAACTTGTATCTTTTTTATTAAACTCCGCTTTTGCTTTGTTTAAGATTTTTTTAAATCGTATCAAAATCATCCTTCGTAAACCGGTGATAGGTAATTCCGAACTGGTCGTCCGTCACGCAGTACAGATAAGGCTCCACATTCTTATCCGCAAAAGAGAGTACTGTTCCCAGATCTTCCTCATCATCTTCTTCACATACGGTCGTTCCGTGCGCTTTCGCAAATGCCTCAAAATACGCCCGTACCTGCTGAATATCCTGCGTCTTAAGCACCTTCAGAAATCCCTCTAAAAATTCCGAAACCGGAATCTCACGGTTAATATAATCACAGCCCTCCGGACTGACAAACACGCAAAAACGATCTGCTTTTTCAGTCACTTCCACAATCCTGAGCTGCGGTACATTTTTCTTAAAATATGCTTCTGCATCCTGACAGATCTTCTCCGAATCCTCGTCCACCGGAAGCTTCAGATACCCACACATCGACGCCTTCGGATAATACAGACGCACCCCCGCATCATCCGTGCCAATCTTTGTCTGCCATTCTTTCACGGTGTCTATCACATGCTTCTCTAATGTCATCGTCTCTGCCTCCTGTTCCATCACATGCATACCAATTACTCGTATAACTCGTATATCTTACCTGCATCAACCTATATTGGATGATTCCTTCTGTGTTTCGCGTGGCACGTCCTTCACTAAATCCTTCACTACCTCACCGGCAATAATAAGACCCGCCACCGACGGAACAAATGCAACACTGCCCGGTATATCTCTCCGCTCGGTACATTTGTGCTTTGCACCAGGCGGACAAACACAGTTCGTCCGGCAGCTGATCGCCATATCTTCGATCGGACGGATTGCCTGTTCCTCGGAATATACAACCTTTAACTTCTTCACACCGCGCTTTTTTAATTCCCGCCGCATCACCTTCGCAAGTGGACAGACCTTCGTCTTGTAGATATCTGCCACCCGGAACTGACTGCCGTCTAATTTATTGCCGGCTCCCATACTGCTGATGATCGGAATATGTCTCTCCTGCGCCTTCATCACAAGAGCAATCTTCGCAGTCACAGTATCTACTGCATCTACCATATAGTCATAATCTTCATACGGAAACTCATCTGCGTTCTCAGGCAGGAAGAAACAATTATGAATCTGTACATCTGCGTTCGGATTGATATCCAGAATCCTCTCCTTCATCACTTCCGTTTTATATTTTCCGATTGTCTTATGGGTCGCGATGATCTGACGGTTCAGATTTGTCAGGCACACCTTATCGTCATCGATCAGATCAAATGCACCAACCCCGCTTCGTGCCAGCGCCTCACAGACATAACCACCCACGCCTCCGATTCCAAACACGGCAACGCGGGAATCATGCAGCTTCTCCATTGCATCTTTTCCAAGCAGCAGCTCTGTTCTAGAAAATTGTGTCAGCATCTTTTTACTCCTGTCCTGTTCTTCGTGATACGTCTTATATTATACATATGTACATCATTGTATATCCATTTTTGCCCTAGTATACTTCAATCCCTGCAAAATAGCAATGTATCTTGCCATGTTTCGTTAACAATTACAAATAATTTACATACATCCTCCTCTTGACATAAGTCCGAAGTCGGACTATACTGAGTATGATTTCGGACTTATAAGAGTACGAAATCAGACATATATTGTCGAATTGCAGCGATGCAGAAAACGACCGTTTTCAAAGCCAAGGATAAAAATGGACGGTTCCTATCCGCAGCCAGATTGCAACAAGCTCACAACAAACTTACACGAAAAAGGAGAAGCCATGAACATGAAAGAACACAATAAAGAAGAACAACCTTATATGAGTGAGAAACTGGTTATCTTCAACCGCATCTATAAAGAATATAACGAAATCTACCACGAAGCAGCCATACGATTAGGACTCTCAAACAGCGAATTTGACACGCTGTACGCAATCTGCGAATTAGGTGATGGCTGTAAGCAGACCGATATCTGCCGTACAACCTTCATTCCGAAACAGACCGTGAACTATGCAATCCGGACGCTGGAAAAAAAAGAATATCTGACACTTGCATCTGGAAAAGGCCGGAGCATGCACATCTATCTGACCGAACAAGGATTGCAGCTTGTGCGCCGCACCATTTTCCCAATGGTTGAGATCGAGAACGAAGCATTTCCAAAGCTGACAGAAAAAGAATACAAATCAATCCTGCATTTCCACACGCAATATCTCTCAGCCCTGCGTATGGGAATCCAGAAGCTATAACTCAGACGGAGGATTTACAGCATGAAAATACAATTATCCGAACATTTTACATATAAGAAGCTGCTGCGCTTTGTACTGCCTTCCATCATCATGATGATTTTTACATCCATCTATGGCATTGTGGATGGATTGTTCGTATCGAACTATGTCGGCAAGACTGCATTCGCCGCAGTCAATCTGGTTATGCCTATCATGATGGGGGTATCCGCACTTGGCTTCATGGTCGGTACCGGTGGTAGCGCGATTGTAGCGAAGACACTCGGCGAGGGTGAACACAAGAAAGCAAATGCGTATTTCTCGCTGCTTGTCTATGTGACGTTCATCGGCGGCATCGTCTTCAGTATATGTGGTATGCTTCTGGTCCGTCCGGTTGCCTCCCTGCTTGGTGCAGAGGGTGCATTGCTAGATAACTGTGTGTTATACGGGCGAATCTGTTTTATCTCCATGCCTGCCTTTATGTTGCAAAACGTATTCCAGAGTTTCTTCGTGACCGCAGAAAAGCCGAAGCTTGGTCTGGTTGTCATCATCATCGCAGGTGTGACAAATATGATTCTGGATTATCTTTTTATCGCAGTCTTAGGCTGGGGTTTACCGGGTGCCGCAATCGCGACAGTCACCGGCGAGTGCATCGGTGGCTTCTTCCCGGTTCTCTATTTTGCACGGAAGAATTCAAGCTTGTTGAAGCTTGGAAAGACGAAATTCAATGGATCGGTTCTCTTAAAAGCATGTACAAACGGTTCCTCCGAGCTTATGACGAACCTGTCTTCCTCCCTTGTCAACTCGCTCTACAACCTGCAGCTTATGAAATATGCAGGCGAAAATGGTGTTGCCGCCTATGGCGCGATCATGTATGTAAACTTCATATTCATATCGATTTTCCTCGGATATTCCGTCGGCAGTGCGCCGATCGTAAGCTACCACTACGGTGCCGGAAACCGGGATGAACTGAAGAATATGTTCAAAAAAAGTACCTGTCTGATTGCTATCTGGGGCATCCTGCTTGTTCTGCTGGCACACATAATCGCAGGTCCACTGACGAAGATCTTTGTTGGCTATGACGCCGAACTGTACGCGCTTACAAGACATGGATTCCTGATTTGTTCGTTCACCTACCTGATTAACGGATGTAATATTTACGCATCCTCCTTTTTCACTGCACTCAACAATGGTCTCATCTCTGCACTTATTTCTTTCCTGCGGACACTTGTGTTCCAGCTGGCTGCTGTCATGCTGCTGCCTCTTATATTTGGATTGGATGGTATCTGGGGTGCGATCATCGTAGCGGAAGCGATCACATTGTGCATGACACTTTTCTTCGTGTTCTCGCAGCAGAAGAAATACGGATATCTGTAATTAACATACAGCAGCCGGAATCAGACATAGAACAACCGAAACATAGAACAGCCGGCATCAGACGTAGGTATACCATTCGATTATCAAATACCGCTTCTTGTTCACATTAAAAAACCGGTAAGAAACTATTTCCTATAATAGTCTCTTACCGGCTTTCTTATATCCTTACTAAATTATAACTTCCGTTTTATCTACAAATAATCTGCAAAGGAAGTTACGCAGCCTCTGCAAATATATCATCCAGCTTCGCATAGATTGCTTCTGCAAGCTTCGCATGCCCTTCCTCATTCAGATGCTCCTGATCGGTCTCGCTCGGTGCAGCAACATCCGATGCATCCAGAAAATACAGATGTTCGTTTCTGGCTATATCCGCATAGACATCTGCAAGTCCCTTCGATATCTCCACCGACTCTCTCGAAAACTCCGGGTCATAGGTTTTCTCCCAGACCTTTTCGCCCAGATGTATCGGCGAAACAAGCAGAATCCTGCTGCCCGGTGCAAAGCTTTTTATCTTCGAGATTACCGTCTCTACACCTTTTCCGATCAGCTCCGGTGTCGTCTTATACGCAGTCTTACAATCATTGGTCCCAAGCATCAATATGATGAGATCAGAGTCACCATGTGTTTCAAGCACTGTATTGACCAGTTTCGCACCATTTCGATGGTCACGGAACGGATCATCAAAGACGGTCGTCCGTCCGCAAAGTCCTTCCTCAATCACACGATACTGTTGAAGCCCGAGCTTCTCATTCAGACGTCCGGTCCACCGGATATCCCACGGATATCGTGCATGTTCCTTTGGTACTAATCCATATGTATTCGAATCTCCATAACATAAAATCTGTCTCATCATACTCACCTCGATCAATTTCTTTCATGCCCCTATTATACTGTTATAAGGTGCATTTGAAAAATACAAGGTTTTTATATCTGATTATAATTGTCTGTTATATCCAATTTCTGCTTCTGTACACACAATCGTCCGCTACAATTCCCGTTCATCCTTTATCAGAGCAACGCTCACAGTAATCATATGCACAGTCACGAAAATTCCTATGACCGATACCAGCAGCCCCGGCAAAAAGGCAATCGCCTGATTGAAATTCGACAGGATCATCGAAAAAGACTGTCCATAGAAGCAAAGCGCAAACACCTGCCCAAACCGTAAGTTTAAATGGAACTGATGATTCATGCTATTCACAAGAATCGAAAACAGGAGTGCAACAACCGCATACTTTACAAAATAACTGAGCATTGTACCAAGCAATGTCACAAAGAGTGTTGCATAGATTGATGGAATCATCGCCACAAGACTGTCGTTGTTAAAGCCATCCGGCAGATAATCAGACAGGTAATAAACCCCATAATCCGTAACTTTCGAACCAAGCACCATGCTGACACGCACGGTTTTGCTCCCAACCGCGAAAAACATCCCCTGTTTTTTCAGGCTGTCATTTTGTACTGTCTCCTGTGTCGTATCCACTAAGAAATTTGCAGCGTTGATATGCATATCAAAATTATTGGATACAGAAAGGGTATCATCTGTATAATTTACCTCGCCCAGACTCTGCGTGAAGAGCTTCTCAAAGCCTCCAAATCCTGAGATGATAGATGCCGTCGGAACAACATAACTGACAACGGCTAAGACAAGCATCATCACAATAACATACGCAACAAATCGCCTGCACGGTAATTCTATCATATTTTTATATTTTGATGGTTTAAACCATCCATACACGATCTGCTCCGAAAACGTCATCTTTTACTCCTTTATAATATATCCCCGTTTTGGAATCTTCACGGTCAATATGGTACCTTTGTCTTGTTTTGTACGCACTTCGATCAATGCTCCCACCGTCGATTTCAGTTGTTTTTGAAGTTCGCGGAAATCCTGTTTTGACCGGAACTTCTTTACCGGTGAAATACCAGCTCCATTGTCCACGATCTGGATTGCAAAGCAGTCTAACCGCTCATAGCTTCGCACGACAACCTTTCCTTCCTGCTTCGTCTCTACAGCCGCCTCGACCGCATTTTCCACAAGTGGTTCAATCGTGTTGTATGGCACCTTGAACTCTGTAACCTTGTCCTCCACGAGAACCTCAAGCCCCGGATGAATCCGCTTCTGCATGCCAAGATATGCCCGGATATAAGAAAGCTCTGTATCGAAAGAAACAAGTTCCTGCTTATAGACAGCATCCATGTTATGCTGCATAAACATCGAAGTATCGTAGATCAGACGGCTGTTCGCCTGATCGTGTGTCTTTAAATCCGTAATTGCTGTATTTAATGCCCGATAGATAAGTGCAGTGTTGATTGTCCGCACTGCCTGCGACTTCTCATGCCCGACACTGCTCAGTGCCGCATCACGTTCTGCATTCATCTCCCGAATCACTGTTTTTTCAATAGAAATCATCAAAAGCACTGCAAATACAAACAATCCAATCTGCAGGACAACACCCTGATAACTCTTGTAAAACCGGAAGAAATGCAAGATGAATTCCACCATGCATGAACCGGTCAATATCACATTCGCCCAGAAATTACTGTAAATACTCTTATCCTCATATGTGTCGGCCGCTAAATACATAATCAGACACAGCAATAGCAAACCAACCATAATCAAAATCTTCGTAAAGAACATATAGCTTGCAAAATCACAGACGCCCACTAACTGAAATACAATTCCAGTCAGGAAATTCACTGCATATACATAGATCAGAATCTCAAAGATCTTCGCATAGCGCCGCTTCATCGCAAAGCTTCGCAAATACATAAAATATAGCAATGGCATCAAAAGCAAAAAGATCTGGCTTGCCATGTAGGTTGCAAACTGATTTTTCGTCAACAGCTGCATCATTGTATTTCCAAAGAAAATCCATGCCGCCGCGAAGACAATAAACCCAAATCCATACGCCGCCTTCTGCTTGTTGATATTCTCATTTGTCATAAATAACAGCGATACCCCCAGTAGAATCGTAAGCACCAGGATCATGAGTGACACAACAAATGGAATACCATTTCGCCGTATGAGCCACGATACAATATCGCCGTGCGAACCATAATAAATCCCCGGTACTCTGCCACTGTATCTGCCATAGGCAGAGGAAAGCTGAATCGTTACCGTCTCCCCGGCTCTCGCGTCAATATCCACCACATGATATCCGGGCACCGCATTTTTCATCATCCTGTTATCTGCCAGCACACCGCTTTCATAGACACGACGGTCGCCGATTGAGACAATCACGTTCTGGAACTCTGTATAAAAACAGATTGCGCTGTCCTCGCCGGCATCCTCCGGCATCTGGTGCGTAATCGTGATAATCTCACCTTTTTTCGTTTTGAGCTTTGTCGGCAGATCAATAATCTGTTCGTCCGATTCGCCCTGCCGGTACAACACCCACGTATCATCAAGCCTCTTCGGTGTGCGGAAGGAAATCTTCTGATTGCCGCCATCCGATACGACAAGGGCAAAAAAGAACATCATCAACACGCCAACCGCTACGGCGATCACCGTCAATATATTCAGTTGTCGAAAACGCCGTTCATTCATCACTTACTCTATTATCCCAAAATGCCGCATGGCTTTCTCGATACCATCTGCTTCCACGGTATCGGTGCGATAGGAAGCAGCCTCTGCTACTTCCTCCGTGCAGACGCCCATCGCAATGCTGTTTTGTACATATCGTAACATATCCAGATCGTTATTGCTATCCCCAAACGCATAAACACGTTCCAATGGGATGTTATATTTCTCCATCAAAAACCGAATTCCAGTTGCCTTGGAAAATCCCTGAGGAACAACCTCTAAGAAGTTACCTTCCCTCTGAATACAGGTAAAATCCTGTGACATATAGTCAATAAACTCCTGCATTTTCGGGTTGCCTTCCTCATACCAGCATGCAAACTTGTCAAAGCAAAACGCTGGATCCTCAATACTTTCTATGATGTTTCGTCCCATTGATTTGAAATAACGAAGAATCTCCTGATATCCGGCATCCTCACCTGCAAGTTCATTGTCATAACCGGTATGCTCCGTATGCTCAAAGATTGCCATCATACGGCACTCCCGGCATTTATACGCGATTTCCCGGCAACGCGCCTGCGGGATACGATGATGCAGCATCACTTCTCCCTCAGACACAATATACGTACCACAACCGCAGACATATCCATCGAAACCAACTTCGCGAATAAAATCATCCACATTTGCCATGACACGTCCGGTATTAATGTAAACGAGGTGTCCCCGTTTCCGCGCCTCGCGCAATGCACGCTTCGCGCTCTCCGGAAATGTCCGCTTACCATCGGTTGTAATCAATGTACCATCAATATCAAAAAACAACATACAACGTTCTTTTTTCATATCCGCCTATCCTTATTTCAATCTAAATCTCTGTCTTGTTGTAATGTTTCTCACTATGCTTTAAATCTGCTTCATGAGGTTAATCATCTCAATAGCAGATAAAGCGCAGTCATATCCCTTGTTTCCGGCCTTTGTACCTGCGCGCTCGATTGCCTGCTCGATATTCTCGGTTGTAACAACACCGAACAATACCGGAATCTCTGTCTCCAAAGATACCGATGCTACACCCTTGGATACTTCGTTACATACATAATCATAGTGGCTTGTTGCTCCACGGATAACAGCACCAAGACAGATTACCGCGTCATACTTTCCAGACTTTGCCATCTTCTTTGCAACAACCGGAATCTCAAATGCGCCCGGTACCCATGCAACTGTTACATCTTCTTCCTTCACGTCATGACGGATCAGACCATCCATTGCACCGCCTACCAGTTTGGATACGATAAATTCATTAAATCTTGCTGCTACAATTCCGATTTTTGCGCCGTCTGCGACTAATTTTCCTTCTAATTTGTTCATTTTCTTTCTCTCCTTATTCTTTTATCTACCGCCACATCCATATACTTTTTGCATCCGATGTTCTCCCTATGTATGTTCCACGCAGACGCGCTCTCGCTCACTTCCGCATGTAGCGGTACTAAATTCGATGTAGCCAGTAACCAATTACTGGCCACATCTCATTAAGTGCCGACATGCTGCAATGGTCTGCGTTGGAATCATACATAGAGGAACATCTATATACCATTCATTATAACAGGATGTGGCTTACATACATTTTAATAATTTAACGGAGAGGCGGCATTCACCACCTTTTATGTGTTTGGTATACCGTCTTTCCTGAAATCTATCCTTGTTAGTTTTATATATATCAATGTCATCAATCTACGTTATCGAGAATATGTCCCATCTTTTCTTTCTTTGTCTTTAAATAGAACATATCGTATTTGCTTGGCTCCATCTCGATTGGCACACGTTCAACGATTTCCAGATTGTAGCCGGAAAGTCCGTATACCTTCAGCGGGTTATTCGTGAGCAGGCGCATCTTGTGTACGCCAAGGTCAACGAGAATCTGTGTACCGATCGTGTAGTCACGGGCATCCTCCGGGAACCCGAGCTTCAGGTTCGCCTCGACCGTGTCAAGCCCCTGATCCTGCAGCTGATATGCACGGATCTTGTTGATGAGTCCGATTCCACGGCCTTCCTGACGCAGATAAAGAAGCACGCCTCTGCCTTCCTTGGCAATCTGCTTCATCGCTGCATCATACTGCTGTCCACAGTCGCAGCGTGCAGAGCCAAGCGCATCTCCGGTCAGGCACTCGGAATGTACACGACAAAGGACTGGTTCACCGTCGGTGATGTCACCCTTTACGAGTGCAACATGATGCTCACCGTTTAATTTATTCACATATCCGTAAATCATGAACTCGCCATAACGTGTCGGCATCTTTGCTTTTGCCACGCACTCGACAAATACCTCATGTTCCTTGCGGTACTGGATCAGCTTCTCCACAGTTGAGATTTTCAAGCTATGTTTCTTGGCAAACTCCTCCAGATCATCACGTCTTGCCATCATTCCGTCATCGCGCATGATCTCACAGCAAAGACCGACCGGTTTTAAGCCTGCAATCTTCATCAGATCCACGGTTGCCTCGGTGTGTCCCTGACGCTCAATTACGCCGCCTGGTCTTGCCTCAAGCGGAAACATATGTCCCGGTCTGCGGAAATTCTCCGGCTTCGCATCATCCTCTACAAACTTACGTGCGGTGATACCTCGCTCATACGCAGAGATTCCGGTTGTTGTACTTACATGATCGACGGATACAGAAAATGCTGTACAATGGTTGTCTGTATTTGTAATACACATCTGTGGCAGATGCAGCTTATCTGTGTATTCCGGTGCCATCGGCATACAGATCAGACCTTTGGCGTAGCTTGCCATGAAGTTCACATTCTCTGTTGTTGCAAATTCTGCAGCACAGATGACATCCCCCTCGTTCTCGCGATTCTCATCGTCCATGATCACAACACATTTTCCTTTTTTGAGGTCTTCTACAACCTCTTCAATGCTGTTTAATTCCATGTTGTTCCTCCTTGTCTGTTCATAACTCCACTATGTGTAATTATCGCTATTTTCTCTATAAGAATCCATGCTCTGCAAGAAATCCCATATCAACCTTCGAACTTTGTTTCTTATTCTCCGGTTCTTTAAAATGAAGCAGATGCTCCACGTATTTCCCAATCACATCATTTTCCAGATTCACAATATCACCCGGCTTCTTCGTAAGCAATGTCGTCTCCTGTCCGGTATGTGGGATAATGGATACCTGAAACCGGTCGGTGCTGACCGTTGCGACCGTCAGGCTGATGCCGTCAATCGCGATTGAGCCTTTCTCAATAATGTATTTCATGATCTGCGGTGTCGTCTCAATCGTTACCCAGACCGCGTTTTCTTCCCGCTCCAGACTCACAATCGCTCCAATGCCATCGATATGCCCAGATACGATATGCCCACCGAGGCGCCCACCTGCCGCCATCGCGCGCTCCAGATTGACCTTGCTTCCGGTATGCAGCGTGCCAAGCGATGTCCTACGCATTGTCTCCGCCATGACATCCGCCGTAAATGTATTGCCCGAAATGGATGTTGCCGTCAGACAGATGCCATTGACCGCAATGCTGTCTCCGACCTTCGCATCTTGTAAGACATATGGTGCCTCAATCGTAAGACTCTCTGATTTCGATGCTTTTCTCGCAGCCAGAAGCGTTCCAACCTCTTCTATGATTCCTGTAAACATATTTCCCGCTTCTCCTTTCGATATCGTAGTAAGATGTCGTCCCCGACCCGCTCCATACGGTCAAATGCAAACCGGTACGCGCCATTTGGATCTGGCACACCTTTGCCTTCCACAGGGGTTTTCGCCTCCGCACCGCCTAAGATCTTCGGTGCGATATATATCTGCACCTCCTGCACGATATCCTGTGCGAGTGCCTGCTCATTTAACGTGCCACCGCCTTCTAACAGGATACCGTCGATATCCTGTGCACCAAGCTGCACCATCAGATCATACAGATCAATACGTCCATCTTTTTCCTTGCATTGTAGTATCTGCACATTTGCCTGTTGTAATTCCTTTGCCTTGTCCGATGCGCCATCGAGTGTTGCCACGATTGTTGGAACATCCACCGCCGTCCGTACCAACTGACAGTCAGCCGGGATTCGCAGATGACTGTCACAGACAATACGAACTGGATTCCTTCCACCTTCGATCCGACAGGTCAGTGCCGGATCATCCTGTAAGACCGTATTGCAGCCGACCATGATTCCTCTGAGCCAGTTTCTTGTCTCCTGCACATGCTGTCTTGCCGCATCCCCGGTAATCCACTTGCTCTTGCCGGTATATGCCGCA
This sequence comes from Wujia sp., assembly GCF_056872695.1. Classification (NCBI taxonomy): domain Bacteria; kingdom Bacillati; phylum Bacillota; class Clostridia; order Lachnospirales; family Lachnospiraceae; genus Wujia; species Wujia sp. The sequence goes on from NZ_DBMFCD010000008.1 coordinate 108,556, forward strand.
ATCTTGCCGTCCATCGACATCGCATATTTCATAACTACATATGGTAACTTTGTCGTTATATAGTAGAAGAATACCGAATTAATCGCATCGCAGGCATCCTTCATCACACCGGTTTCTACCTCAACGCCATGCTCCCGCAAAAATGCGATCCCTTTTCCTGCCACCTTCTCATTCGGATCATCACTGCCGACATAGACTTTTTTGATGCCGTGTTCCACGATTGCAAGCGTGCACGGTGGCTGTTTGCCATAATGGCAACACGGCTCCAGCGTCACATACATTTCCGCACCTGCCGCATCCTCGGTAAGACTTGCAAACGCCGCCCGTTCTGCATGCAGATCACCGTATCTGGCATGATACCCCTGTCCGATGATCCGGTCATCCTTCACGATTACCGCACCCACAAGTGGATTCGGATTGACTGCACCAGTTCCTTTTTTCGCAAGCTCGATTGCAAGCTCCATATATTCCTGTTTGTATGCCACTTTCTCACCTTCTTCGTTCTATTCACTAATCAATGCCTGCTGCCACAATTGCAGGCAGCCTTGTATCAGTGCTTGTATTTGGTCAATTATCTTCAAAAATCAAACCCCGGTCACATATCGCTATGTACCGGGGTTTCAGACTTCTATCCGCATTCAAATCAAATGGCTTTCATGGTGTTTTATGATGCATGCCGCCATTTTCTCCTGCTTCTCTTATCCTTACTCTCTCATCCAGACTATACTGTCGGCTTTGGAATCTCACCAAATCATGCATCACTGCGCGCGGGCTATACCGCCGGTGGGGAATCACACCCCGCCCCGAGTAAATATTTATTTACTTTTAAACACAACTGTACTTTAGCACCATCGTTTTTGTCTGTCAAGTCCTGCCTCAGACCTCAATTTGAGATAGTACCTCTCCGATCTTTCCATTGATGACGATATCCGCATAGGAATCACGTGGAGTTGATGCCATGTTGATCACAACCAGATATTTACCATGAAAATAATCAATCAGCCCTGCTGCCGGATATACAGCTAACGATGTACCACCGATAATCAGCATATCTGCCTTCGCAATATGATTGATGGAGCGCGTCAGGATACTCTGGTCAAGTCCCTCCTCATACAGAACAACGTCCGGTTTGATAATTGCGCCACATTCGTCACATGTCGGAATTCCTTTTGATTCCACAACATACGAAAGTGGGAAAAACTTCTTACATTTTGTACAATAATTCCGATGTACCGATCCATGAAGCTCCAACACTTCTTTGCTTCCTGCTGCCTGATGCAGTCCATCAATATTCTGCGTGATGACTGCCCTTAATTTCCCCGCCTGCTCCAATTCGGCAAGCTTCCTATGTGCGGCATTGGGCTGTGCCTGCGGGAACAGCATCTTGTCCTTGTAAAACTCATAAAACTCTTCTGTCCGCTGCATATAAAAGCTGTGGCTTACAATCGTCTCCGGCGGGTATTTATACTTCTGGTTATACAGACCATCCGTGCTTCGGAAATCCGGAATCCCGCTCTCCGTTGATACGCCGGCACCTCCAAAGAATACAATTGAATTACACTGTGCAACGGCTTTCTTGAATTGTTCTATCTTTTCCTGTGCCATATACTCACGCTTCTTTCTTCTTTGCAATCCTCCATCCGGCGGATCAACCATCTATCACCAATGAATCTTTATTCTTCCGTAGTTGTGACATTCACACTGACCGTACCACTCATCTCATATGTAACACCCTCCAATTGCCTCAGAGTCACTGTCACATTCCCATGATTTCCTACCGGAAGTCCGGAACAGTCAATCGTTGGAACAATATCGTCCAGCGTCAGCTTTGATACGACATCTGAGAATCCGGATGCTGTGATTGTAAAGTTGTTCAATGTAATCTCATACTGATAACCATCCACCTGCTTGTCAAGCACAAAGCTGTTTACTGTCACAGTCAGCTTCTTATCCTCCAGTTTTGTAATGGATATATTCACTGTGATTTCCGGCGGGATATTCACAACTGAAACCCCATCCGGCAAATAATCCCGTATATCTACATCTGTCTGATAATCCTCTGTCATACCACTCACAGATACATCATCCACTTCCACAGTCTCAATCTTCGACAACGCCTCTGCCGGACCAACCAATTCTACATTCTGCGGCTGATATACGACTCCTTCCACACCGTAACCATCCCCCGGGGTTCCACGCAGATTAACCTCGATTGGTACCGTCTTGGTTGCATAAATCTCAACACTTACCTTTGCGGATGAAACATCCAGCGTAATCTTATCATTTGTAATTTCTTCCCCATATGCATCATAGATATGAAGCTCTGGCTCCGTTTCAAAACTTGCATTTCTCTGATCCACGTCTACGGAAGCACGTATCTCCGTGATTTTTTCCACAGCACTCTTCGGTCCATCAACCTTGATAATATTCGGCGTAGACGAAGTTCCACTTACCGCAAACCCATTTTTTGTACTGCCAGTTGTCACCACCTTAATCGGAAATTGCTGTGTCACTTTCTCTTCCAGATTTAACTTCATTGTATTATCCACACAGGTAATACTGATTTCATCTTTCACAGAGCTGCTTTTGGCTTCCACAGAGACCGTCACTGTATTCGTAATGGACATTGTTGACAGATCTGCAATGGCAGTGAAATCCTCCCTGCCAAGAGTTCCAACCACAGAGCGCCGTCCTTTTACAATAATATCAACCGTATCCCCACTCACAACGTCATAGACCTGATCCAGCTCATCCAGCACATCACCATTAATCTGCGTCACCGGAATGTCTGATATCTCTCTTGTTGTCTGATAATCCGAAATATTCGCGACAGCAAGCCATGCAACGATTGCAAGTAAAACAGCGGCAATTTTATACCCGATATGCCCAATCTCTTTCTTATTTTTTTCCATTTTTTTTGCCCCCTTTCCGCAGTCTCGCACGTCTGTGCTCCGGAACTACCGGCTGTAAAGAGGTCAATTTCTTTCGAAGTTCAATTGCATCCAGATTCCGATACAGGGTTCCACCATACGCTACGGAAATCTCACCCGTCTCCTCCGATACAACAATCGTCATACTGTCAGACACCTCACTGATACCAACGGCCGCCCGGTGTCTTGTTCCCAGTGCCTTGTTCAGATCAATACGATCTGTAAGTGGCAGATAACAGGTTGCTGCAAGCACCCGGTTATCCCGTATAATAACCGCACCATCATGCAATGGTGTATTATGCTCAAAAATATTGATCAGAAGCTGTCTTGTCAGAGCTGCGTCGACCAGAATTCCTGTATTCTCATATTCTCCCAGTGCAACATCCTGTTCAATCACAATCAATGCACCAGTTTTTACTTTTCCCATATCAATAGAAGCTGCAACCAGTTCGTCAATTGTATGATTGTTCACACGCTCAAGATGCAGATTTTTGTCATCCCGTGTCAGAACATCTGTAAAGATCTTCTTTCGTCCCAGTTCCTCCAGTGCCCGACGCAATTCTGGCTGGAACAGAATAATCACAGCGATAATACCGACACTGATCGTATTCCGGAAGATCCATAAAATCGTATTCAAACGAAAAAGGGTTGCCAGTCCGACAAAAATAAACAACACAACAATTCCTTTGAACAAGGTCCATGCCCGTGTCTTTTTAAACCAGATCATGATATGGTAAATTACATATGACAGAATAATAATCTCAATGATATCCGTGACATGAATCTTTGGTATGTAAAACCAATCAAAATATACACTTAATGCTGTGAGTAACTTTTTCAAACTAACACCCCTTAACCATCGCTAGTCCTTATCGATTTGTCTGCCCATTGTTACGGTTCTGCTTTGGACGAGGCTGTCTTGCCTGACTATTCGCCCCCTGTTGTGGACGTGGCTGTCTTGCCTGACCATTTGTCCCCTGCTGTGGACGTGGCTGTCTTGCCTGACCATTTGCACTCTGCTGTGGACGTGGCTGTCTTGCCTGACCATTTGTCCCCTGCTGTGGGCGTGGCTGTCTTGCCTGACTATTTACACCCTGTTGTGAACGTGGCTGTTTCTTCACTTCTTCCACAACATCTTCATCCGTCATTGTTTTTACAAGTTTTCTCTGAGCTTCTCCAACCTTCGGAATCGCTTTTACATAGTAATAATAATCATCATCTTCAAATTGTACAGACTCTTTATGTGAGTAATCAATGACACTCTTGCACATCTGCACGACGACACCAAGCACACCGCCAAGAATTGCTCCAAGCACAAGGCTTCCTGCCGGGACGCTGACATCAACCATCATACCACATATTAAAAATACAAGAATCGTAAATACACTTCCCACACCAATTGCAACATACCATGCATAATCAAAATTCAGCTGATGAATCAGAGAAGTTACCATTACCACAATGGCAAATGCAATGACGGCAAGCAACATTACCTTATCCTTCATCAAACCATTGACTACATAAGAATACCCCTGAAAATCAGTATCCTCGCCCAAAAGGATTGTGGCTCTTGCCTCCTTTACATACTGTGAAAAATAGTAAATTACTACGCCAAATGCTGCTGGAACTGCACCGGAAAATCCTGCAAAAATCGCAACCATAACCGGAGCCGCAAACGGAATCTTCAACATATACAAAATCGGCACCAACGCCAATACATATCCGGTATTCTGAAACATCCGGATATACGCACAATACATAATCAGAAAAAGCAGCAGACACAGCACACCTATATCCATAGATACAGAAAAGCAATGAACTGCCACGACAACGCCCGCCAGAAAAACTACTACAGGGCCTGTCACAAGCGCGCTAATCACGGACAGCAAAAATGTAATCACACCTCTGTGTAAAAACTCGCTGTAACCAAACAATGAGTTGATACAGGAAAACATAATGAATGAAAAGATAAACCGGATGATCGGAGTCGCTACCTCATCATATTTTCTCAAAAAATCGCGTATCGAATTTCTTACTGCTATCATTCCAGTCATTTATTTGTCTCCCCTTCCTGCACCATCCGGTGTATTTGTATTATAGACATGATTTTCCCGATACATACTCTGCTGCTCCTGTCTGATGCGTTGCAGTTGTTCCCGTTCCAATTGTTCCCGGCGTGCACGGATCCGACGCCGCTCTTCTTCCATCTCCTGCTGCCTCTGTGCTTCCTCCTGCTGTTGTGCAGAAATCCGCTCGTTCCTACGCTTTACGTTCTCAATAATCTCCTGATTCTTTTGTTCCTGCTGCGCCTGCAGCTGCCGCTGTATCATCTCCGAACGACTGACATTTGCACGGGAATTTGCCTTCGGAGCATGTTTTCTGGCTGCGGAAACATCATCGGTTGCACGCTTTGATTCATCCACCATACGACGTCTCTGCTCCGGCGGATCATCCGCATGAATCAGCTCCTTCAGGTTAATATTATACTGTACCAGACCATTTTTCGCTTTCTTATACCGGTAATTGTACAAGATAAACGCAAACAGAAAATAAATTGCACAGACAATCGCATAACCACCAAGCATCTTGTATACGATTGCGAAATAATCAAGGTCATTCAGTTTCTCCAAAACGCTGTCAAACGTCATGAATATATATCCTGCAATGACACACCAATACAGAACGGTCACTGCCACCCATGTCTTTAATACGTTGTAACGGACATAATCACTTCTATAATATTTACTCACAACCAAGCTTTTGTTCTTCTCTCTTTTCTCAAATATCGCAAGCTTCGTCATAAGGATGGTTTTCTTCTCGTCAACCATATCCATACCTCTCAAACCTTTATTCGGCAAAGCCGTTCTTTCTTATCATATCGCATCTCGCTTTTAAAATCAATCTTTGATTCCCCGAACAATTTGAAAATACCGTGAATTTTTAACACTTCACATACTTTTTCAAACCATTCACCATATAACTTACAAACATCCTGCATGATTTCCACACAGAATACCCTGCCAGCCGATATGTACGATACGTCATATGGGCCGATTTCCATTTATTTCTGGATTTTCCATTTTCAGACAACCGGTATTCCAATAGTGGTTCATCGATTCCAACCGCAAACGGATACGTCCGCAGCATCCTAAGCCATGTCAGATAATCCTCATGTACCTCACTGTGTTCCATCGGAAACTGTAACATGACCTCCCGGCGCGCAACGACAGAAGAACAGTTAATCACATTTGTCTTTTCGAGATCTGCAAGCGTGATTTTCTCCGGTGTATGCACCACGGTCTGTGTCAGACTTCCATCCGGCCGCATGAGCACACGGGCAGTGTTGCACAGACACGCACCTGTCTGTTCCAGCAGCTTCACCTGTTTTTCCAGCTTTCCGGCAACAAACCGGTCATCTGCATCCAGAAATGCCACATAACATCCTTCCGCCTCATTCACACCCCGGTTCCGTGTCTCTGCGACACCGATATTCTTCGCATTTTTCAACAGGCGGACGGAAACACCTTCCGTCTGTGCAGAATGTGCGTCCAGCCACGTCTGCACTGCCTCCATGGATCCATCCGTAGAACAATCATCGATCAGAAGCACTTCCTGTACATACGTCTGTGCCACCGCCGAAGCAAGTGCCTCACACACAAATTGTTTTGCATTGTAAACCGGAATAATCACCGAAACCATGCTTACTCTCCAAACATCATCTTCATAATACGTTCTGTTGCATGTCCGTCACATGCACTCATAAATTTCTGACGGAATTCCTGTACCTTTTTCTTATCAAACCGCTCATCCACATGCTGGATATACTCGATCATTTCTTCCGTTGTTGTATGAATCGGTCCCGGGACAAACTCCTTATAATCATAGTAAAACCCTCGCCAGTCATAATAATTATCCAGGTCAAATGCAAAGAAGATCATCGGCTTCTCGAACAGTGAATATTCAAATACAAGGGAAGAATAATCTGATATACAGATATCTGCCACAAACAGCAGCTCCTCAATACTCATATCGTCAGTCAGATCAAATGCAAAGTCCTCATACCCCTCTGGAATCGCTGTCCGTTTCTTCACAAACGGATGCAGTTTGAACAGTAATATATAGTCTTTTCCGAGTGCATCACCAAACGCTGAGATATCCAATTGATTTGGAGTTTTTGCCTTTGCCACTCTGCCGCGGAACGTCGGGGCATACAAAATCACTTTCTTGCCCTTTGCCTGTGGAACCACTGAGAGCAGTTTTTCTTTCGCTGCCTTTTTCGCATCTTCATCATAGAAGATATCCGAACGGGAAATACCGGTTGGTACAACTACACCCTTTTTATCCTGCAGGGACATTGCCTCCTCATATGCCCATACAACCTCTGGGGAACTAACCGTTACATACGTATAATTTCCGTGATACGGATATTTTTCCAGTGTTTTCCGGTCATCGCCAAAGATCAGTTCTGCGGTACTCATGCCAAACTTCTTGAAAGCACCACAGCCATGCCAGAGCTGCGTCACGATTGTCTCCTTCCGCATCGGCAGCGCCGCGATCACATCTGAAGATTCATTTAAGAAAATATACTTTGCATCTGCAATATCCGTGATCATTGCCTCACAGGCATGCCGATAGTCCTTGCGTTTTGAAAACCCGCTACGCAGAAAATGTGTATGAATCTCGTATTTGTGTTCTTCCTGAACTTTCTTATACATCAGAGAAAAGCTGTCGCTGATCTTGCTTTCCCGCACCTCAATAAAGACAACCTTCTTCTCGTTGACCGGTCTTGCCGCATACTTATTATAAAGCTTCGGATAATGCTTCCGAAGCATCTCATAACGGTAGATTTTTCGGATCTGCTTTCTGCACATACGATAAACCTTTCGAAGTGCCCGGTATGGAATTGTTTTCTGAATCGTCTTAAATACAATCGTTTTCTTAAATCTCTTAAACAAGCTTTTCAACATCGTTTTTCTTTGTCTCCTCATGTATCATGTAGTGTACCAGCCGTCTCGTCGCGTTACCATCGCACCGGCTCATATATCGGGTACCAAATTCTTTTCGTCCTTCTTTATAAGGATCCTCCTGTAATGTCTCTGCCACAACAGACGCAAGTGTCTCTCCCTGTGTCACAATACGTCCCGGCAATTCTTTATAGTCCAGATACCATCCACGTGCCTGCCTGTATACTTCCAGGTCAGGTGCAAACAACAGCAGTGGCCGGTCTAATAACAAATATTCAAACATCACAGATGAATAATCTGTAATCAGCATATCTGCTGAAAACAAAAGTTCACCCGTTGTCATCGCCTGCAATTCTCCCCGTTTCAGCATATGCGGATGCAGACTTTTTATCACAAGATACGCCGGATTTTCTGCAAGCCGGTCAATCCACGTTTCACCGATTGTCCGTTCACCTGCATTTTGTTGTCCGGCATTACCCCTGAACGTCGGTGCCCACACAATCACGGTTCTTCCGTCCTTCACACCGTAAATCCGCTCGAATTTTTCCCGCATCGCATGTTTATATGCTTCATCAAAATAACAATCGGTATAGCTGCTTCCGTATGCCCGTACTATATTGGGATGCTTAATCCGCATCGCCGACGTAAAAAACGGGCGGCAATATGGACTGCTCACAGTCACAAGGTCATAGTTTTTATAGACGTTTCCTTTGTAAACCCTTGGAATATCATCCTTTGCATCATATCCAAACCTCTTAAACGCACCACAACCATGCCAGAGCTGGATTACTTTTGTTCCTTTACGCTTTCGGCATGACGAAACCGGAAGAAAATTATCCTGCAAAATAACAAACTCTGCCTGTGCATAGAGCTTCATAAATGCAAGCATCCGCCGCATCCCCGAAAGTGCAGACAAAGCCTGTAAATCAAAGAAATCATCCATTACCGTAAAACTGTGCTGCAAAAGCAGCGCGTCGTGCAGACGCTGCATCGATGACGGGCATACTGTCTTATGTTCATCCGCGAACACAACCAGACCTTTTCTCACCGGTTTCCGGCAGCAAAAGAAATAATAGATTGGAAACAGCACATGCTGTGCCATCATTTTTATAATCTGTCTGATAAAAAAAACCATATTACTCAATCATCTCTTCATAGACCGGAGCTATCTCATCGATATCTCCAAATGCTTTCATCTCTCCATGCTCCAAAATCATAGCCTTATTGCAGATACGCTTCACCTGATCCAAATTATGCGATACAAAAAGTACCGTCACACCGGTATCCATCATATCAACCAGTTTTTTCTCGCTTTTTTTACGGAATTTCGCATCTCCTACCGACAACACTTCATCCAGGATCAGAATATCCGGACGAACCACGGTTGCAATCGAAAATCCGAGTCTTGCCTTCATTCCGGAAGAATAATTCTTTAACGGTACATCAATAAACTTTCCAAGCTCGGAGAACTCCACGATCTCATCGAATTTCTCTTCCATGAATTTGCGTGAGTGTCCAAGCACTGCTCCATAGAGGAAAATATTTTCCGCTCCGGTATACTGCATATCAAACCCAGCACCAAGCTCGATCATCGGTGCAAGTACACCCGTTTTCTCAATCGTTCCTTCTGTCGGTTTAAAAACACCTGCAATCACTTTCATCAGTGTCGATTTTCCGGCGCCGTTCAACCCGAGGATGCCAACGCGATCGCCCTGCTTCACAGAAAAAGTTACATCTTTCAGTGCCCAGAACTCCGTATATGCAATATCATGCTTCACAAGCTTGATAAAATATTCCTTCAGGCTGTCCACCTTTTCTTTGTTCAAATGAAACTCCATGCCTACATGGGATAATGTAATTACATCTTTTCTTGTCTCTTCACTCACGATACCGCCTCCCATGCTTTACAGATGCAGAATAAACTGATCCTGTTTCTTATTAAACACAACAAGTCCAACTATGATGCAGACAAACGCAAATGTAAACGAATAGATCAGCATATGTGCACTCATCGCTCTGCCAAACACACAATTTCGGAAATTGTTGATAATGCAGAACAACGGATTAAATTTCAGGATCCAGCTGACACTACTGTTCAGGATTTTTTTCGGATAGTAGAAAATCGCACAGGTATACATGATAAGCATCAGTGCAACGTTCCACAGATATTCCATATCCCGGAAATACACGCCGATTGTCGCCAGTATCATGCCGACACCGATAGACAGTAAAAACAGGTTGAGCAACGGTACGATAGCAAGCAGCGTACGCCAGGTCGGGAACACGCCCAACACCAGTGCCACAACCGCAAGCACCACAAGCGAGATCAGAAATAAAATGTAATTGAAACAGATATTCGCAAGCGGATACAGGTATTTTGGAACATATACCTTCTTGATCATCGCCTCATTTTGCCGGATTGACTTTAAGGCAGAGGTTGTCGACTGTGAAAATAACGTATACATCAGTCGTCCGGTCAGAATATAAACTGGAAATGATTTTTCCTTGTGTCCAAGCAGTGTACCAAACACCAATGTCAATACGATCATTGTAAGCAATGGCTCAATCATCGACCAGACGATTCCAAGATAGGATCGTCTGTATTTTAATTTGATTCCTTTTCTGACAAGCTCCGTAAATAAATTGTTATACTGACGAAACTCCTTGATTTTTGTTCCCATATTTTTCCTATTCCCTGTCTACATGATTTCCCGAAGCACCTGTACGGTGTGGGAAAGTCCGGTCTTCATATCGTATTGTGGCACAAAGCCGATTTCTGTCTCAAGCTTTGTCGTGTCAAGTGTTGCCTTGGTCGCCTTCGAATAGCCAGCCTGCTCCGTCGCATCCGGCAAGTCAAACACGACCTGTCTGTCTGCAAGCTCCGCCAGATGCTTCGCCACTTCCCGAAGCTGCACATCCGAATCTTTGGAACAGATATTGTACGCCTCGCCGTCTTTTCCATCCATCATAACAGCAAGAATGCCTGCGACACAGTCTGCCACATAGGCATACGAAAACTCCTGTGTTCCCTCGCTCTTTAACACGATATCTTCCCGTTTCACACTCTTTAAGATGAACTGGGATAACGCCTTTGTATCACTCATCAGCATCGTTGGACCATACACCCGGGACAGTCGTGGAATCACCACATCCATCTCCTTTTGTTTGCGATATGCCTGACACAATGCTTCGCCCGTCCGCTTACTCTCCGGATATCCGGCGCGCATCGTGTTGCAGTCGATATAACCAAGATAATCCTCCGCGAATTTATCGGTATCCCCGCGATTTTCGCCATAGATTTCAACCGAAGATAAAAATACAAACCGTTTACAGCCTGCCTCCTTCGCATAGTCGAGCAGATACTGCGTACCAAATACATTTGCCGTGATTGTTCCAATTGGATCGCTTGCATAGGCAACCGGATGCGTGTTGCTCGCCGCATGGATCACATAGTCGATCTTCGCCGGCAATACAGGATTCCCGACTACTTTCTCGTTAATATCCTGTTTAATAAAATGAAACTGTGGAGAATTCGCATAATCTGCAAACCGCGCAATCGCTTTCTCCTCATTTCTGCCCAATATATAAATCTCTGTCTGTGCCTGATAGTTCTTGTTTGCATATAAAAGCGCATCGATCAAAAAACTACCAATCATGCCGGTTCCTCCGGAGATCAGCACCGATGCATCTGCAAGCTCCTGTACCTGAAGCATGCTTGCTACCGCACATACATCCTGCATATAAAGTTCACTGTCATATAAATGCATTTTCATATCTCCTACTTCAGCCACTTATCTTTCTCCGCGGTCAGATACCCCTTGAAGATCTCTAAATCATCTTTGGTCGTAAGCTTGATATTCTTGTCTGAGCCTTTTGCAAAATACAACCGTTCACCAAGCTCTACCATCATCGTATTCGTATAAGAAGATCCATAAATTCCGATTTCTTCTGCAAACGCTTTCTCATACGCCCACACGAGTTTATCAAATTTGTATGCTTGCGGTGTTGATACGCGGCGCAATGTCTCACGTGGAATGTATTTCGTTGTGGATGCCTCATCGTCGATCACAAAAATCTGCTCATTGTAAGGCAGAGAAGTCACACCATTTCCAAACTCATTACATTTTGCAATGACATCCTCCAATACCTCGTCATCTACCAACGGACGGATACCATCATGAATGATGATATTGTCATCCGAGGAACAGACATCCTTCAGATTATAGACACCATTTCGAATAGACTCCTGCGCGCTGTTTCCGCCGGAGATCACCCATTTTACTTTTGTGATATTAAACTGCTTGGCATATGCCCATAATACATTGTGCCAGCCGTCAATACAGACAACCTCAATTGCATCAATCAGGTCATTTCTCTGAAAACTCTCTAATGTATAGATCAAAACAGGCTTGTCATATACATTGATAAACTGTTTTGGGATATCCTGTCCCATTCTATGTCCGGAGCCTCCGGCAATAATCACTGCTACGTTCATGTGCGATACCCTTATCCTTTCTCGTTTTTATCCTTTAATGCAGTCTGCTGGTTCTTATCCACACCCTCCGAGCTCTCCTTGCGGAATACAATACGGAAAGTCAGAAGCAACAATTTCAGATCCAACCGGTAAGAATATTCCTGTATATAGGTCAGATCCAGCTTCAGCTTATCGATTGGTGTGGTGTTATATTTTCCATACACCTGTGCGTATCCGGTCAGTCCCGCCTTTACCTTCAGACGGAAATCAAAATCAGGTACAGATTCCTCATATTTTTCAAAGATCTCCGGTCGTTCCGGACGCGGTCCTACCATCGACATGTCACCGACAAACACGTTGAAAAGCTGTGGAAGCTCATCCAAATGAAGATTCCGTAACACCTTTCCTACCGGTGTGATACGGTCATCATCTTTCTTCGCCAGCTGCGCACCGTTTGCCTCTGCATCAATCCGCATGCTTCGGAATTTATAAATCATAAACGGCTTACCGCCGCGTGTCAGACGCACCTGCCGGTAAAATACCGGGCCATGATCGTACGCCTTGATTGCAATTGCTATAATCAGCATGATCGGAGATGCAATCAAGATTCCGACTCCTGAGATAATCAAGTCAGTTGTCCGCTTGAAAAATCTCTGATCTGCCTGCAACCCAATATTTCGCGACAAAAATACCGGCGTATCTACCAGATGCATATCGTCCGAGCCTTTCATTATGATATCCGTGATCTTCGGAATAACATACGTCCGGATAGAATGTTTAAAGCAATATTTTAAAATATTGTTTCTGTCTTCCGAGGGAAGATCATACAGCACAACGCCTTCAAAATCCAACACGTCCTGCTGAATCTTCTCCATACCCTGCTGATAATTTAACACTTCACAAATCTGATACCGGTCACGCCGGGCGTTGATTTTGAGCAGGAAGTTCTCCGGCGGATATTTCCCGTAGATCACGATTAGCTGCCGTGGTGGGAATAACAGTATATAAATATGCTGGATTAAAATCACCCACAATGTCTCAAATACGATCTGTATGATCACCATTATGATAACCGGAAGTACATTCATATAGTCACGTGACACCATACAGATAAAAATATAGGCAACCGCACCGCCAATCACAATCGCAAGTCCGTGTGACAGGCACAGATCCAGCACACGCATATAGCTTAGCTTATAGCCATTGAAGCTTTTTGTGATTAGAAAAATAAATATTGCATACAATCCAATGACAACATAATTCCCACGGAAAAATAACGGGTTATGATATTCGCCAAACCAGATTACGCCAAACGATACTGCCTCGAACACCCATATAATCAAATTTGCGAGCAGACTCAACGCTCTTCTTCTTTGTTCTTCTGCGTACATAATTCCTCTTTTTGACATTTTCAAAAACACGACAGTCGCACCGGAAGCAAATCAATGATTTCCGATGCGACACTGTTTTTTATTGTGAGTTAAATTTATATCACATAATTGTTTTTTATTATATATAATTATTACGTTCTTGTCACGCACTTTCTTTTACCGGATCGTTACGCGGATTTCTGCAACTTTTCCATCTCTTACACGCTGTGCAGTTTCTCCGGATACAACTGCTCCCTCGCAGATCTCTTCCCTTCCGTCAGCTGCCACAAGTTCGTACTTTGTAACCGCATACTGTCCCGGAATCAGATCCCGCTTGCCTCCACAGTCATACACAACTTTGATCCTGCCAAACAGTGTTGCCTCTACCTTGCCTTCATCCTTTACGAGATATGCCGGGATTGCCGGTGCTAGCTTAAATGTAAGCACGCCATCCTGCATTGTAAACAGCTTATCGCCGTTCATCATAAGCTCCCACATCTGTAAGAACTCTGCAGTCGAGCCACTCAGTCTTGCCACGAAACCTTTTCCGTGAATCTTCTCATTGAAGTTTGCAGAGCTGACTAAGAACGATGAATTCTCGAGCGGACTTCTGCCATATGTCTCGTAAGGCAGGAACGGAACACCCATCTTCTTTAAGTCTGCAAAATACTCTTCGTAAAGTCCGGACTTCAACAGCTCCAATAAATATTTGTACTCCATATGCAGCCAGATGGATTCGTTCTCCAGCCAGCCTGGGGAGAATGCACGCGCACGTCCGATCTCGTAAGAACATTTTGTAAGCGGTGCATTGACCTTGTACATATCCAGCTTCTTATCATACATATCTGAAGCCTTTACCAGCTCGTAAAGTGTTTCCTTCGCCTCATGTGTCTGTGGCAGCTTCAGGTAACGGACCGGTCCCTCTAAGAACAACGGGATATCAACCACCTGCAGATTCTCCGGTGTGATCACGCCGTCCTTCTCTGTGTAATCAGACATGCTGTATGCCATATATGCCGGTGCAATACCATCCTTCATCGCACATCCAAGCTCGATTCCTTCTTCTACATATGCGATCATGTGGTCAAAAATTGCCACAAGCTTCGCAGCCGGAATCGTCTCTTCTTTTCCTTCAATGCCAAATGCGGTCTTCTCACGATACGCTTCCTTTGCGATATTAACTGCATTCCAGACTGCCAGACGATCCCCGCCCTTTGTATAAGCTTGCAGTGCCGCATCTGTCTCATCAATCAGCTTAGCAAGCTCTGCCGGAACATCTACCGCACGGTCAAACTTCGCAAGTTCCTCACGCAGGAACAACAGCATCCGCTGTAACTCATACGTCTCACAGACAGAAGAACCGAACAAGCCCGGCAGACCATTTAACGCGTCATACCAGCCCGGTTTTCCACCTTCCATCTCGACTCCGATCCCCTTCATATCCAGCGCATCGAACTTGAGTGTACTCATCAGCACGAGCTTCGTTGCAAGGTTTGAAGTATAGACCTCACCCTTTCCATATGCGGTACGTGCCTTGTCGAAGGTTACCTCTGCCTTCTTCTCCTCGTCAATGGAATGGTACTGTCTGACACCCTTCTCTGTCTTGACATACCGCTTCACACGTGGAAGCACGGTTGCCTTTGACTCATAGTAGGTATAATCCTTCTCGTCAAAGAGCATCGTCTCTTCCTTCTCCGGATAGACAGACAGATATGCGTCCACAAGATCAAGATTGTATGTCCAGTGGTCACTCCAGTAACCCTCACCGAAATCTGCGTTCAGATTTTCGACACTATGTTCCATCACAACTGCAAAGAACGCATCTTCCTCGATGGTAAGTCCAACCTTCTTATTGTAAATCTGCGCATATAATTTACCCGGTGTAAACGACTTTGCAAATAAATCCTTCAGAACATCTGCATGCTCCGTTACATAAGAGAGCGCTTCTGCTTCTGCATCCGGCTTTAATGAGTATGTAATCTGCTTTACCTGCAATGGATTGTAGCCATCCAACTGCAGCAGATCATAAAATACCTTGATATTGTAATCGCCAACGAAGTTCGCAAAATAGATATCGCTTCTGCGGTTCTGGTTTACATCCCGGAAGTTTCCATTTCCCTGTGAATAATATTCCGGAAGCATAGAGAAGAAATTGTAATCACGCTCCACATCACCGTGTTTTCTGGAATATACGTAAAAGATATGTCCGCCCGGAAGCTTCACCGGATATCCGCCACGCAGAACGTTGTCAATATATGTCTGCTTGCAGTACGCATCAAAGACAGGATCTGCCGTTGTCGTTGCGATCGTATCTGCAAGTTCATTGATGATTGTATCATTTTCTTTATGCTTTCTTGCAAAATATGCTGCATCCAAGCCAGCATCTGCAAATGTATGGAACAGTTCCTTCGTGCCTGCCTGACCATATACAGAATAGATCGTGTAGCTATCTGTAATCTCCTCATGTGCACACGCAAAGCCTGCCGGTACCTGATTGGCGCAAAGCTGATGCTCTGCCGCAAGTGCAAGCACCTCTGTCTTATAGAAATTCACCGGTTTTGCCAGACTTGTATCGTAATCAAAGATCAGTTCCGGATCGGCGATGATCGGAAGCTTCCCGCCATCCTTGTTCACAGATACCATGAAGTTTCCTGCCTCTACCTCGGAAACCTCTGCCGCATCGGCAAGCGCGATACGCACACGGTAATATGGCAGCTTCTCGTTTACATCCTCGACCTGCATCCACGCCTTGGTCGTCTGTGCCGTTTCTTTCATATCCTTTAATGCGATACCATATGGAAGCAGTGCCGGCATACCATCTAACACTTCCACGTCCTTCTTCGCACCGGAGAGATTCGTAATCGTCACGGTACGAACCAGACCGCCGAGGCGCTCGTTCGGCATTGTGTAATACAAAACGTTTACTTTGATGCCAAGTGCTTCGTTTGTCTCCTCGATTTCCAGCTCGTTCATGCCGATGTACATCTTATGTGGCATATCGTCGTCCACAAATGGCTCATAAAATGTTCCGTCTACCTTCAGAAATGTGCGGAAGCCCATTGTCTTTGTAAACTGGTAGGACTGATGTGCCGGATAAAATTCCATGATGGAATGATCTTTGTTCTCTGAGCCAAAGCTGCAGATTGCCTGTCCTCGGTTTACGTAGAAGTTCCACAGCGGGGTTCCGTGGATGCCGCTGATGCCCGGGAGGAAGCTTGCGAAACAGGACTGTTTGTTGTAGTTTTCGATTACAAAGCGGTTCTTATTGTCAAACATATTTTTCCCTTTCTAAATCGTACGGATAATTGTAATCTGTTTTATCCGTCGTGAAACGTATGCATTTTACAACACATAAATTCATTCGCACGAGATATGATATAAATGTATTGCAACCAAGAAGTACTAAATGTTCTAATTCACTTCACTGATTATTCACGCCACCGCCGCCAATTCGCCATCCATGGCTCAGTGGCGGCTTGTTTGAACATCGTGTTCAAACATGGCTGATATACTTATAGAACATTAAGTACTTCTAAGTTCCAAACATATCTATATCTTATCTCGTGCAATGAATCTTATGTGATGTACTATATAGTATTGCGTTTCACGACTATACATAAATAGCTGTTCAATTATCCTGTTTTATTTATAAATCTGATTTATCTTTGACTGCAAATTTTACTTTGCTGCGTTTGCCAATTCAACCAATTGCTTTTCGTCGAGTGGCAGGATTGGGGAGTTGTCGTCGCAGGTGTCGCGGTTTTCTACAATCACAACTTCGCCGTCCGTATCCATGATATGGTTATGCCATGTGCCCTTCTTGATGTTGTAGATCTTGTGTGGTTCCATGTGTACAGCTGTAATCTTGCCCGGCTTGTCGCCCTCGCCTGCAAGGAACAATGTGCAATGTCCCTGTACCAGTACGAATACCTCGTCCGTATATAAATGCTTCTGCATTGTCTTTACATTCTCGATCAGCAGATCGTCGCAGAACTTTAAGACTGCGACTCTCCAGCTTTCGTAATCCACAAGTGGTTTGTAGCCTTCCGGCTGAAAATCTATAATTTCAATTCCTTCCATGTTCTTTTCCTTTCTATCTGTTCCGGTGATGAAACCTCTACACTATCTGATAGTTCCATAGAATACGCAATTCAACACAGACTCGCTTTCGCTCACTTCCACACGCAACAGACACTAAACTCCCTGTGTCTTCATTCTTCAGACACAGCTCGTTAAGTGCTGGCGTGTTCCAATGGTCTGCGTATAAATTGGTATTCTATGAAACTATAATCCACTTATATGTGGTTTCATCACCGCATCTACAAAGTATCAATAACAAATAACACGTGCGTCATTTTTACCTTCTATGCAAGTGTCACTTCGATCGTGTGCTGTGCATCCTTGGAAAGCGCTTCGATATCTGCACGCTTGATCACTGGTGTGTCAACAAAGTCGTAAGCATTTCCGTCGATTGTGATTGCACTTACCTTGTAATCGGCTGGTGCCTTCTTCTCTACATTCTTCATAACGATCTTGACATTTCTGTCTGCAAAGATCATAGAAAGTCCTGCTTCTCCATTTGCATCGAACTGCTCCGGCAGAAGCTGTGGCACGAATGTCAGATTTCCCATCTGTCCGCGCACACCAAACATCTGTGTAATTACAGTCACAAGCAGCCAGCTTGCAGCACCGGTCAGATAGTGGTACACGCCACGTCCCTTAGCATCGACATACTCCGGCACACCCGGATAGATGCGGCTCTTCTCAACATCGTTGCAGTGTTCAAATAATGTATGAAATACCTTATATGCTTCCTTCGCGAAGCCTCTTTGATAAAGTGCATTTCCAAACATCGTTGCCATGTGACAGAACACGGCACCATTTTCCTTATGTCCATACGCGAATCCAAACATACGTCCAAGATCCATCTTTACCTCATGGAAATCGGTGTTCAGACGGTAACCACCAACAGAAGCATCATACAGATACTTGTCTGCGGACTTCACGATCTCGGCGATCTGCTCGTCGGTTGCTGTCTTCGACATAATTGTAAATACCTGTGAGGTAAGCATCATACGGACGCCACCGTTTACATCACCCTCAACTGCCTTGCCGGAATTATCATAATAACCGTTGAAGAAGCCATCGCCCTCCGCGGTCTGTACCCACTCGGTCTTGCGGATATGCTCACGCATCCAGTCTGCCTTCTCCTTGAGGTTTGCAGCAAGCTCTGCTACGGAGATATCTACCTTCTCGCCGGAAAGTGTATGTCTACAGGTCTCGCAGTAGTTCATCAGAACTTCACGCTTCTTCGCTACATCCTCATACAGATCTGCACCGGATACGAGAAGCTGCTGCATCTCCTTTGCGATCTTCACAGTCTTTTTGCCAGATGCCTCAAATGCTGCAAGCAGTCCTGCGATATGATCCATATTGTCTGCGTACATCGTTGTAAATGCCACACTCTCGCCGCGTTGTGCAGCCATATCAAGTGCATCATTCCAGTCTGCACCACGCAGGCGGATCTCGTTGTGATCTCCAACATCATAGAACGAAGACAGATTCTGGATCAGCAGATGCTCCAACAAAGTTCCGGAATATACATTACCTGCTGCATCCTTCTGCTTTTCGCCCTGTGAGATATCCCAGTCTGTATCGCGGTCCTCACCACGGCAGATCAGAAGATCCTTGAAATATGTATTTTCTTCTAACAGGATATCCAGATCTCCTGTCTGATTGATATAAAGCTCCGTCGTAAGATATGGCCATACGCCGTGATCCATCCATACACGCGCGATACCATTACGGTCAGCGATAAATTCGCCCTGCTTGCTTCCGATGATCGTTGCGTTTGTACCATCGAGACGCACACCACCGAAGTTGTCGATCAGCATCTGACGCACGCCATCCGGATTCATAATCAGAAGTGCCAGACAATCCTGCCACAGGTCACGCCATCCACGACCGCCCTTACCATAATCATGATGTGGAAGGAACGAACATCCATAGATACGACGCAGCATCGGCTGGAAGCTTACCCACTTCATCCACTGGTCGAAATCCTTGTTGCCTGTGTGATAAGAGACATTGACCTTCTCCTGCCAGTATGCGATTGTCTCGTCCCATGCCTTGTCAAATGCCTTGACACTCAGGAACTTGTTCGCAGCCGTTGTAAGCTCCTCTGCGCTGTCGCCATAGCCCATTGCGATCACATAGGAGATTGTCTCACCGGCAGCAACCTTCTTCTCTGCGAATACAACACCGCCCAATGCTTCGTAGCCGTCGATGCCTTCGCCCTTCGCATATGGTGCAAGCGGGTTCTTGTAAAGTGCACGTGGGTTCTCCAGATTACCACCCTCACCGATGAAATCCTCTACGATTGGATAATAGCCGATCGGTGTCTCGTTCTCATTTCCACCGAATACGCCATAGTTGATTTCGTTACGCTTATGTCCACGCTCGTCAAATGTCATCGTCGGTTTTACAAGGATGCCTGTCTCATTCGTTGTGATACGATGAAGCAGAGCCGTTACATGACGATGGTCACGGATATTGTCTGCAGATCTTGCGTAAAGCGGAATCGCAGTTACGACCTGCATTGTCATTTCTTTCTCTGAAATATTTGTAAGCTCTACCTTCAGAAGTTCGAGCTTCTCACCGCTGATCGGGGATACGCTGGAAAGAGATGCCTTCACCCCGTTTCTCTCAGACGTACGTGTGATCTTGTGATGCATAAAGCCTGCCTCCAAATAGGTCGGCTCCTTGTCCTCTGTAAAAAGTTCTGCCTGCTGGGCAGCGGAACGTCCGGTCAAGGACCAGAGTGTCTTCCCGTTGATCTTGCACCATACGTTTCTGGATGACTTGTCATTGTGCAGATTCTCACAGCTCACCGGTGGCATCAGAAAAGAATTCTGGCTCATCTTTGAGTCACCTGCAAGATCGGGTGCAACCGAACTCATAACCCCTGATTCATTTGCGATTGGAAAATAAAGATAACTAAGCATCTCTGGATTCTCCATAGTAAAATCGCCCTGATTTCCTACATAATTAATCTTCATTTCAACACTCCTTTTTATTAAAATTCTTATTTTAGTTTCTTGTTTTTATATCTGTCTGACAATCTCTGCGACAGCATATTGCGCACAATCACGCACACTACAATTATATCGTATTTTTCCACATAAGAAAAGAGACGTCTATCATTTACGTCTCTTTTTTTAGTAAAATTTTACTCACGATTTTTCTTGCGAAAGCTTCCAGATATTCCCACCGAAAAAATCGGCTTCTGCCTGATCATGTGTCACAAGAAATGTCGTCCTGCCCGCGACCTTTTCCTTCACATACTGCATCACGATCTGCTTCGTCGCGGCGTCCAATCCTTTGAAGGGTTCATCTAAGATCACGCAATCTGCCTCGTACAACAACGCCCGGAGCAAGGCAATCCTACGCCGCATGCCACCACTTAATTCCATGACATTCTGCTTTAAGTCTTCCGCCGTAATACCCACCTGCGCCGCTTCCTGTTCTACATGATGCTTCTGTGCATCCTTTTGTGCGCGCGTTCTTTTTCGTTCCAGCACAAGGGCGATATTCTCATAGGCAGAAGCATCCTCACACAACCGGTCTTCCTGAAATAATACGGCAGCCTTCTCCGGCATTCCAATCACTTCACCGTTATCCGGCATTTCTAATCCGAGCAGAATCCGAAGCAGGGTTGTCTTGCCACAGCCGGACGCGCCCATGATCACGGTCGTCTCTCCCGACGGGAACTCTTTCGAGATACGGTTTAGCACCTGCTTATCACCATACGCTTTCGATATATTTGTTATTCTAATGTCCTGCATCCGTATTCTCCATAAAATGTAAATAAGAAAAGAATCGTTCTGTGACCGGTGTGACGCGTTCGCGGTTTTTCATCGCAACACCGATCTCTATCTAATATGCATTTACAAATGGATAACACTCCTGATCGAGCAGAGTTCCATTTTTATCGTATACACGAAACAGCGTCCAATAATATCCATATTGTGGCTGCCAAACTGCCCAGAATGCATTTCCTGAAATCTGGCATCTTCCAGTTGTCCAGATCCACGCATCTTTCCCCTGCGCCAACAGCGTACAATCCAACACAAGCATCTCATATGTATATCCGGCATCCGGATTATCAAATGTCTCAAACCCCATCAGATATCCGCCGCCTTCTCCGGTGTATGGCATCTGACATTTGCCCTTGATCTCCTGATGATGCTGAATTCCGATTGCACTCTGGGTCAGGCTGTTTTCATTTCCTGCAACACGCGCCTGTCCAACGATGACATAATCCCCTGCCTTGCCAGGCTTCCAATCCAGCCATTCATTGTTTTTCGTCCAGCCCTGTATCTCTGTCCAGCTTTCCGCATCTACGGAAGTATCACATACAAGCCAACGATATTCTACATCCACATCCTGTGATCTGTTCGTTACCAGACCTACCACAATCTGATTACGTGTGTGACTTACCACATATACACCGTCGGCTGTCACCGTTGCTCCCGGATCTGGTGTCGGTGTCGTACCTGGGTCCGGTGTCGGTGTTGTACCTGGGTCCGGCGTCGGCTCAACCGGTGCTTCATTTACCTTAATCGTTATCTTTGTTTCCACAATCTCATAATTCGCGGTATCTTCCGGTGTGAATACTGCAGTGTATCCATGATTGCCAACTGCCGGAACTTCTTCCATATTCTTCCAACTCCAAGTACCCGCAAGCACATTTCCGTCCACACCTGTTACTTTTCCGCCTGTAAGTATGCTGTCCACAAGCGTATTTGATGCATCATAGATCCGATCTGCAGTTGTCGGCAATTCTATTACCTGCGGATTTGCTCTCTGTACCTTGATGGTTATTTCACCTTCCGCTGGTGCATATTCTTCCCTGTCCGGCGTAAATATCCATGCCGCACTCGTTGTTCCAGTATCCGGCATGCTATCCGGATTCTTCCATGCAAGCGTTCCCGCAACTCTCTTTCCATCCTTGTCCACAAATAAAGCATCACTAAATTCCAGTTTTGAAATAGTTTCCCCGTATGTCAGCACAGATTTTTTCAATTGGATTGTTGTTCCGGATTGTAATACTGTCGGTATCTGATCCATCAATTCTGTATGTATGGTAATCGTTATATCTGTATAATTATCTGTAACTACCTGAACCTGAATCGTTCCTGCATTTCCTACCGTTCCTTTATCAACCGTATATGTAAGTACCCCATCCTCTATCTTTGGCGCAACACTATATGTTATATCTCCGGATATAGCAGGATTCCCATAGGTTACATTTTCACAATCTTCCGGAAGCAGGTCTTTTAAGTTAATCGCTTCCTTATTCTTACGAAGGAACAGATATTTTCTTTTTATTGTATTCCCTGTAATCTGAGCATCCTTTTTACTGATGGTCACACTATCTGATAACGTTACTGTTCCAGATGGTAGTACAAGTTTATAGTTTGCCGCATCCTTTCCCGTAAGTGTAAGCTCCGGCAATGTCACTTCCGTGTAACTTCCTGCTTTTACACTGCCTAGTGTTCCCTGTAATCCGGTTAAATCAACAGCAACATCTTCACCGTCTCTTACACCGGATATTGACACAGCGGAAATATCGACCTTATCCGATACACTGTCATATGGTCTATCCTTTGCAGTTGCCCCTGTTACTGTAAGCTCTATCTGTGCAATCTCATACGTTACACTTGCAGATACTGCATCTGCACCAGTTCCTATTGTAATAGACGCTGTATAAGTTCCCGCATTGACAGGCTTCCCATTTGTCAGGTTCTTACCGGTATAAACAATCTCTGGAGTATTTTCAGGCACATTCTTTGAAGAACAGCTTACTGTTGCCTCCTTTGTATTACCATCAAACACCAACGTTGCTTTATCCGGTGCTGTGATTGTGACAGTTTCACAATGTCCGGTATCGTTTTCTTTACAGTTTTCTCTTTTACAGGTAAATACTACTGAACCTGATGTTCCATCGTCTGACGGTGTGGCACAAAGATTGTATTCATGTCCTAATGCTTCCAGGACCGGAATACTATCAGTTTCTGTATCAGCATTTTCATCAAGGAACATTTTCCCACACCCTTTGCAAATCCAATATTCCTTATTTCCCGTTTTGTTGCAGGTTGCTTCCACACGCTCGCACATGCTCATATTATCATGAACACATATTAACTGTTCCCACGCTTCAAAGGACTTGTATGGAATTTTATTATCCATAGCATATTGTCTTGCAGCAGAATTTTCTTCACAGCAAATGACAAGCTTTTCACATTGTGCAAATGCTTTATTACCTATGCTCGTTACACTCGATGGTATCTTAATACCTTTCAATTTGCTACATGATATAAATGCCCTTTCATCTATGCTTACCACACTCGATGGTATCTCAATACTTGTTAAGCTGCTACAATTTATAAAGGCTTCATATCCTATCTTTGTCACAGATGCCGGAATACTGACGCTTGTCAAATTAACACAATGATCAAACACATTATTCCCTATACTCGTCACGCCCAACGGTATCTCAATGCTTGTTATGCTATTACAATACGTAAACGCCCTGTTTCCTATCTCCGTCACACTTGCCGGAATATTGACACTTTTCAAGTTAGCACAATTTTCAAATACACTCTTCCCTATGCTGGTCACGCCCGATGGTATCTCAACACTTGTTAATTCAGAATGACCGAAAAATGCAGAATCTCCTATACTGGTCACTTTCTTTCCATTAATCGTACCCGGTATCACCACCATATCTGTATTATCTGCTTTATATCCTGTGACAACAATGGTTCCATCCGTTTTTTCCTGATACTTAAAGTCGGTTTCTGGCGTTGTCAGCCTTGCCATCACTTCCGTATATGTATGATTACATCTGGTACAGGTATACATCTTTTCTCCTTCTGTTCGAAGTGTTGGTTCTTTTGTAACCGCTCCTGTATAACAATGATCAAGTGCCGGCACAACTTTTCCCTCACTGATACGCCGTCCACAAGCAGTGCAATAAGTATTTCCCGTGTACCCCTCAGTAACGCAGCCTGCTTCCGTCACATCCCGCAGTTCGGTATTATCATGTGTACACTCCTGTCCCCATTGTTCTAATGGTCTACAGGAAATATTATTGGTTTCAGCATATTTTTGCGCACAGGAACCGGTTTCACAAAAAATAACAAGCTTATCGCATCCTTCAAATACACCCTCTTCTATTTTCGTCACGCTGGATGGTATCTTGATACTTGTAAGATTACTACAGCCCTGAAAGGCCCAGTTACCCAGGTAAGTCACACTCGATGGTATCTCAACACTTGTTAAACTGCTACAGTCTTTAAATACGCCAACTCCAACCGTCGTTACACCTGATGGTATCTCAATACTCGATATGCTGCTACAGCCTTTAAACATATTTTGGTGCATGTATGTTATACCGGAAGGTATGTTAATACTTGTTAAACTGCTGCATCCTGAGAACGCACCACCTTTTATATCTGTTACACTCTCAGGAATCGTAACATTTGTTAAACTGCTGCATCCTAAAAATGCAGAATTCCCTATATACGTAACGTTCGATGGTATGTTAATGCTTGTCAAGCTACTGCATTCTTGAAATGCACCTAATCCTATCTTTGTTACATTTGATGGTATCACAACACTTGTTAAACCGGCATGTCTTTTAAAAGCCATTTCCCCTATTTCCGTGATACGCGATCCATTAATCGTTTCCGGTATTACCACTTCTGTATCTCTTCCGGTGTAGCTGTTAATACTTCCAGTTCCATCTCCGTTATTTATATACGTAAAGTCTCCGGCAACGATTGCCTGCCCCGCATATGATTCCAATCCCGTTACATTGATCATAGAAACAAGTATAACCCCTGCCAAGATCACTGCCATATACCGTTTTGCTCTTTTTATCCATCCTCTCATCCTCGCATCACCATTCCCTCTCTACTTCTTTACAAAGTTTAATATCATTTCTTTCTGCAGCAACAACTCCGGCGTATAATCCTTATTGTCCTTAGCTCCCCAGATAAAATCGCCAGCATAATACGCACAGGTTGCCATCATCGATTGTATCGTTGCCCGTAAGAACTCACCCTCTGGAATATCGGTACGAAAGGTGCCATCTTCTTTCGCCTTTTCGTACATCATATGAAACCGCGTGTTTGCCGAACCAAGTGATGCATGAAACTCTGTAAGCATATGGCTGTCAACGCTCTCATGTGTGACATAATGGTTGAAGTTATCGTTATATTGCAACAGATCCTTATGATTCTGATACATGTCTATATAACTGTCCAATGTGAAAACAAACCGATCGATGGCAGGTATATCGCCAATTGATGAAATCGGCCGATTCACATCCAGCACATCCAGATACGCTTTCCAACGTGCCGCACAGACCGCAATCACAAGCTCCAGCTTACTTGCATAACATCGGAAGAGTGTTGCCCGTCCGACACCGGCTGCTTCCGCA
This sequence comes from Wujia sp., assembly GCF_056872695.1. Lineage (NCBI taxonomy): Bacteria > Bacillati > Bacillota > Clostridia > Lachnospirales > Lachnospiraceae > Wujia > Wujia sp. The sequence continues at coordinate 134,802 of NZ_DBMFCD010000008.1, forward strand.
ATCTCAGCCATGCTGACCGCCTCAATCTTCTTCTCCACGAATATACGAAACGCCGCATCTAATATCTTCTGATTCCGTTCCGCTTCTTTTTCCATTTGTCTTTCTGATTTGCTCATATTTTATTTGATACTCCCTGTCTCAATAATTTTATCGAATACAGCACTGGCTGTCAACTATAATCTGATGAGCTTTTTACTGTAACAGCTTTTTCAGCCCTGCCAGAAATACCTTCTCCGCCACCACGCTGATTACCACAATGATCACCGTCCACGCAAGCAGGTCGTCGGTATCAAGGTATATTTTTGCTGTATAAAGCATCTTGCCGATCGAGCCATTCGGCACGCCGATGATCTCTGCCGCGATGCCTGCCTTCCATGCCATACCGGTTGTCACACGGCAGGCGGAGAGCAAAAACGGGCGAAGCTTCGGCAGCTCGATATAGCGGAAGCGTTTGCACCAAGGTAGCCGAAAGACTGTTGCGACCTCCTGCATCTTGCGGTTTTCTGCACGCAGTCCTTCTAAGACATTCTGGTATATGATCGGAATTACGATCAGAAATGATATGAACACGGACAGATTCCGTGCGGAAAGCCAGATCAGACAGATCACGACGAACGATGCCACCGGCACACTCTTGATTGTCGCCATCCACGGCCAAAGCAGAGTCTCGACAACCGGGTGTTTTGCTGCCAGATAAGCAAGCAGACAGCCAAGAATCAACCCAAGCAAAAAACCGCCTGCAATATGATAGAACGAAAACCATATCGCACGCGCAAAGCCCTCCACCTGCCAGATCGTGCAAAGCCTTTTTGCAACCGCAACCGGTGTCACAAGCAGAATCCGCTGGTGGATGAGAAGTGCTGCAATTTCCCAAAAAGTGAGTGCAAGCAACGTTGCACCCACTTTCTTTAATCCTTCTTTATAGTTCATATTTATAATCCATAATAAAAATCATCGGCTGGAATCGTACCGCCAACTGCCTGTGGGTTCTCGTCGAACAGAATCTGCAGATATCCGCTTACACTGTCCTTCATTTCCTGTCCCTTTAAGAAGGTGATATGACATTTTGGAATTGCCTTTTCCGCGAGCGGTGCCTTCGCCACGATACCATATCCGGCAATCAGCTCTGCCGCATCGGCTGCATTGTCATTTGTATAAGCAACGGAAGCCTCATACTCTGAGAGGAATGTCTCAACCGCCTGCGGATGCTCCTTCACGAAGTCTGTCCGGGCAACAACCACACCAGTCACGATATCACAATCTTCGATTTCTGCCCACGCATCATTTAAGTCGATTGCGACACGCAAGCCGTCAACCTGTCCCATTGCGGCTGTCGCAAATGGCTGTGGCAGCATGGCGATTGCTTCGGAATCCTTTGCAATATAAGACAATGCTTCAGTTGTATCCGCACACCACTGGATCGTAAGACCGCTGTCCGGATCAATGCCGTTTTCCTTCAGGATATGACGCAGTGTGTACTCTGGTGTTGCACCCTGTCCGGTTGCATACAGCTTCTTGCCTGCCAGATCCTTGATGCTCTGTACGCTGTCTCCGCGCTCCACGATGTTTAATACGCCTAATGTATTCACTGCCAGAACCTGTACCCCGCCGTCAGTATTGTTATAAATAACCGAAGCCAGATTGGAAGGAACCGCTGCAATGTCGATATCTCCCTTTGTAAGCGGTGCCACAAAGGTCGACGGATCGGTCGAAAGCTCTGCAAATTCATACGCATTCTTCGCCGCGCCATCCTCGGCATCCTTCATCAGCTTTACCATACCCATCGCCGTCGGTCCGGACATCGCGCCGACACGGACGGTTACATTGTCCGTCTCCGCCTTCTTGCCACACCCTGCCAAAAACGCGCAGCACATAGAAAGAGCCAGCAACAAAGCAAATACTTTCTTCACTGCCGGTCTCTTCTTTGCATTTCGTCTCATCTCGTTCATAGATTTGCTCTCCTTTAAATTTTAGTTAGATATATTTTAGATCTTAGCTGTGTTGCATTTCGCTGTCACACCATCGATCATCCCTAATTTGCCGGAAAGCGCACTGGTACAAGACATGGGCGCATCCATAACGACGGATATGATAGAGACACCTTTTTTCTCATACGGCAATCCCATACGACCAATAATATAGTCCGCATATTCATGCAGGACTGCATTTACCTTTGCCGCCTGTTCTCTCTCATACACGATAATACTGATTACGGAAATTCGCTTATCCATAGTACCCTCTTTTGTTACTCGCCTTTCCACGCGGGACGAACCCTTGTGCGTCAGAACGAAATGAAACAACTTTAATCTTCTTCGATATGCTCGCACCCCTGTGCGATGATTGTGCGGACATGCTCATCCGCCAGAGAATAGAAAATGGATTTTCCTTCTCTTCGGTTCTTCACCAGTTTATTCTGCTTCAAGATACGAAGCTGATGTGAGATTGCAGACTGCGTCATACCAAGTGCCTCAGCCAGATCACACACGCACACCTCTGCCTCGAATAATACGAACAAAATCCGTATTCTCGTCGAATCGCCGAACACCTTGAAGAGCTCTGCCAAGTCATACAATTCTGTCTCACTTGGCAGCTTCTCATTCACAATCTTCAGCAGATCCTTGTGCACCTCGTGACTCTCACAACATTCTATCATTTTCTGTGTATGTGCCATAGTATCCTCTTTTCACACTAAAGTTTCTTTACAAACAATGTACGGATTGCATTTAACACTGCCAGGATCATAACTCCGACATCTGCAAAAATGGCAAACCACATATTTGCAATACCAAGTGCGCCGAGTACCAGACAGATTACTTTAATACCAATCGCGAAATAAATATTCTCATATACGATACGAAGACATTTTCTTGAGATCCGGATTGCCTTCGAGATCTTCAGTGGATCGTCGTCCATCAATACGATGTCGGCAGCTTCAATCGCCGCGTCCGACCCAAGTGCACCCATCGCAATACCGATATCGGCACGCGAGAGAACCGGTGCATCGTTGATGCCGTCACCTACAAATGCAAGTTTATCCTTTTCCGACTTTTTCGTCAAGAGTTCTTCGACCTTTTCTACCTTATCGCCCGGAAGCAGTTCACTGCATACTTCGTCGATGCCAAGCTGTGCGGCTACATGTTCTGCCACATTCTTCGCATCGCCTGTCAGCATAACCGTCTTCTCAATACCGGACTTCTTCAGTGCGGCGATTGCCTCTGCGGCATGCTCCTTAATCACATCGGAGATCAGGATATGTCCGGCGTATCTGCCGTCGATTGCCACATGCACAATGGTTCCGACATGGCTGCAGTCGTGATACTCGATACCAAGCTTCTTCATGAGCTTTGCATTTCCGGCTGCAACGACCTTTCCATCCACCTTCGCAGTCAAGCCATGGCCACCGATCTCCTCCACGTCACTGACGCGGTTCTTATCAATCGGCTTGCCATAAGCACGCTGTAAGCTCTTACTGATCGGATGGGTGGAATAGCTTTCTGCAAGGGCTGCATATTCGAGCAACTCCTCATCCTTATACGGGCTGTGATGGATACCATTTACCTCAAACACACCCTTCGTCATCGTACCGGTCTTATCGAATACGACGATCTTCGTCTGCGACAATGTCTCTAAGAAGCTTGATCCCTTGACAAGGACACCTTCCCGACTTGCGCCGCCGATACCTGCAAAGAAGCTGAGCGGGATACTGATTACCAGCGCACATGGACAACTGATTACCAGGAATGTCAGGGCACGGTATACCCAGTCGCCCCATTCCGGTGCCAGCCCCATAAATACCATCCGCACGATCGGCGGTAAAATAGCAAGTGCCAAAGCGCCATAGCAGACTGCAGGGGTATAAACCTTCGCAAATTTCGAGATAAAGTTCTCGGAGCGTGATTTTCTCGAGCTCGCATTCTCCACCAGTTCCAAAATCTTCGATACCGTCGACTCACCGAATTCCTTCGTTGTACGGATTTTTAAAAGACCGGTCATGTTGATACATCCACTGATGATCTCATCATCCACACTTACTTCGCGTGGTACACTCTCGCCCGTCAGCGCACTTGTATTTAAGGATGAAGTTCCCTCGACAACGACACCATCGATTGGCACCTTCTCACCCGGCTGTACGACGATAACCGTACCGATCTCAATCTCATCCGGATCGACCTGCTCTAACTGTCCGTCCTTCTCTACATTCGCATAATCCGGGCGGATATCCATCAGTTCACTGATGTTCCGGCGGCTCTTGCCAACGGCATAGCTTTGAAACAGTTCTCCAATCTGATAGAAGAGCATAACTGCAGTGCCTTCCTTGTAATCCCCGAGTGCGATTGCACCGATGGTGGCAACTGCCATCAGGAAATTCTCATCAAAAATCTGCCGGTTTAAGATTCCCTTCCCCGCCTTCTTCAGGATATCATATCCAATAACCAGATACGGAATCATATACAGTCCGAACCGCACGTATCCTTCTACCGGAACAAACTGCAGTACGATCACCAATACTGCTGCAATGATAATCCGGATTAACACTTTCTTCTGTTTCTTCGTCATAGCCGTCACTTCCTATCTACTCCAAATCTTAACTTTGACTCTCAGCTCTCGATTTCTGTCAGGTTTCTGCTGTCATCACACAGGTATCCTATGCCGGAGGACGGTCTTACATCCTGTACCGATCTCCTATACCTGCAAATTATCTTACATCCTGCACCTGCTGCCTATGCAGGCATTTACAGGAAGATCTCGCAGTCATCCTCAACCTTCTTACAGTTCTTCAGAACGTCCTTCATAACTGCCTTCGCATCTGCACCTTCTTCAAACTCTACAATCATCTTGAGTGCCATAAAGTTTACCGTTGCGTCCTTGACACCGGCTGTATTCTTCGCAGCGTCCTCCATCTTATTTGCACAGTTTGCACAATCAACATCAATCTTATAAGTCTTCTTCATCTTCGTATCTCCTTTATCATTTAATATCATATGAACATTTATTCATATGTTTGCATTTATTATAGCATTCCATTTTCAGATGTCAACTGTCAATTTCCAATTTTTCCTGTTTTTTAATCACGCAGATCATTATGACAAGCAGAATCAAAAATGCCGCCAGACTCCCGGCCGATCCCAGACTGATTCCACGTCCGGATAAATCAAGTTTTGCACTCACACCAAGCACGGCAGTCACTGCAAGCAAGATACCGATCAAGCCTTCCCCTGCAATCAGACCAGAGGAAAATAAAATTCCATCCTGCACGTATGCCTCATTCTTCTTCCGCTCATAAAACTGGCGCAACAGACCTCCAACCATAATGGCAGTAGACAAATGAATCGGCAGGTACAATCCGATAGAAAAAGGAAGTACCGGAATCCCGACGATTTCGACCGCAACTGCGATAAACACACCAATCAAAATCAGCCCCCATGGGAGATAATCACCCATCACCCCTTCTACAACAAGCTTCATCAATGTCGCCTGTGGTGCCGGGAGCTCCGGATCACCAAAACTCCATGCTGCCTGTAACAGATACAATACACCTCCGATTGCAAGTCCGGATACAACGGCTCCGATCAGTTCTCCGACCTGCTGCTTCCATGGTGTTGCCCCGACGATAAAACCGGTTTTTAAGTCCTGCGATGTATCTCCTGCCATCGCTGCAACAATACAGATTACCGTTCCCATTGAGATTGCAACCGTCATCCCCTTTAGTCCGGTCTGACCGGTTAATTTCAGGACGAAGGAGGCAAGCAGCAATGTCGCAATCGCCATACCGGATACCGGGTTATTCGAAGAGCCGACAAGACCAACCATCCGTGCACTGACAGTTGCAAAAAAGAATCCAAACACTGCAATAAAAAGCGCCATCGGTACAGACAGCCGGATCTGTGGCATCACGCACAGAAACAACAGGATTGTCACGATTCCAATAATCACATACCGCATTGGAATATCACGCTCTGTCTGCTCCTTTCCCACACTTCCATAACCTCGCACTGCCTTGCGGAAAGTCGTCACGATCAGCGGCAGCGTCTTTATCAGACTGATGATTCCACCTGCTGCAACTGCCCCGGCTCCAATATAACGGATATAGCTTCCCCACAGTTCCCATGTCGATAATGTCTTAATTGCCTTTGTTGCCGGAAAGAGAATATTATCCCCACCAACCAGCACGAACGCCGGCATCAGCACAAGCCAGCCAAGTACCGCCCCGCTTAACAGATATGAGGAAACGCGCGCACCACAGATATATCCAACGCCAACCAATGCCGGGAGTACGTCAATACCGAAGCCTGCCCCGCGCAGCCTCCGGCTTTCAAAATCGACTTCACTTGGAAACAGCTTCAATCCATCTGCTAAAAATTTATAAATGGCTGCCGCAAACAATCCTTTTAATACCTTCTTTGCTTTCGCACCGCCCTCTTCTCCTGCAAGAAGCACCTTCGAACATGCCGTTCCCTCCGGGTATGGCAGACGGTCATGTTCTTCTACAATCAGCGCATGGCGAAGCGGCACCATGAAAAGCACACCAAGCAAGCCACCACTTATGGCAAGCATTGCAATCGTAAAAAAAGACGGCATCGCCGTGCCATGCTCCTTCGCCCACATAAACAGTGCCGGAAGCGTGAAGATCGCACCTGCTGCCAGCGATTCTCCGGCGGAGCCGATTGTCTGCACCATGTTATTTTCCAGAATTGAATCCCTTTTTAACAACAGCCGTACAATCCCCATCGAAATTACAGCCGCCGGAATAGATGCCGATACGGTCATACCAACACGCAGTCCCAGATAAGCATTCGCACCGCCAAACACGACAGCAAGTAAAATTCCTAAAATAAAGGCTGTCGGTGTAAATTCACTTGTTTTTTTCATTGTCTGTTTCTCCCTGTTTTTATACTTCTTAACAGATACAGTTTTTCCCATTTTTCCTGCTTACATACATTGACTTTTTCCATCCTTCTTATGTATAATTATAAATAGAAGACGCGAAAGGCAGACACATTTCACGACAGAAGGGAGCGTATCATTATGAACAAACAAGTCATTATTTCGATCGGACGAGAATATGGAAGTGGCGGACACGTGATTGCGGAAATGCTTGCAAAACATTACAACATTTCTCTCTATGACAGAAATATTCTGGATGAATTATCCAAGGAAACAGGAAATTCGTATGACGTCTATAAGAAATATGATGAAAAACCAGCGAATCCATTTATAACAAGAACGGTTTTGGGACAGTCGAATTCTGTAGAAAAGATTGTTGCAGAAATGCAGTTTAATTTTCTGAAAGAAAAAGCAGAAAACGGCGAATCCTTTGTAGTACTTGGCCGATGCGCCGAGAACATCCTGCAGGATAACGATGGATTGATTTCGATTTTCTTAGTTGGAGACACTGATGTGAAGCAGCAGCGAATTATGGAAGTCAAGCATGTATCCGCTGATGAAGCACTTACAAAGATGAAACGTCATGATAAAAGCAGAAAGCAGTATCACAACTCATTTTCCTCTGGGAAATGGGGGGATTCCCGCTACTACGATCTCTGTATCAACACAAGCCGCCTTGGCTTAAAGGCTTCTGCAGAAGAACTGATCCGCTATATTGATGCCAGAGTTGCAGCCATGTAATATGTCACGATTCATATCTTATGGCATTATAATCATTTGATACTATAAAATAAAACAAGAGAAATCCGGTCTGTGAGGGAATTCCTCATGTATCCAGATTTCTCTTTTTTCTTATCATTTCTTTACTTCATTATCTGCGAAGTCTGCGCTTTTGTTTGTACCCTGTGTACCGACGTTTTTTCTCATAATACGCCCGTAACTTCTCCGCAATCAACGTGAGATACCGAAACAGGGATTCTGCTGCAAATCCAAACACAACCATCAGCAATATACACCGGTTTGACATATCACTTAATGCGAACAGCTTCTTCAGGAAAATTCCGGAGAATACAAGTCCAAATATATTCAGAAAGATTACGCCGTACTTCATCTTATTGAGCGGTTCGCTGATCTTAAATAAAATCATAAATCCAACAACCGACAAAACCAGTGTTGCGGCTGTCGCCACACTCGCATCCGGTAGTCCGAATACCGATCCAAGCATAACAAGGGCTCCGACTGCAATCACATCGGTCAGACCGCCCGGCAGTGCTTTTAAAAGTACGTTCGTGATAAACCTGCCTTCAATCCGATTCTTGTTCGGCTCTAAAGCAAGCAGAAATCCCGGTGCGCCGATTGTAAACATGCTGATCAAAGACACCTGTGCCGGTTCAAGCGGATATGTGATCATCAAAACCATCGAGAATACTGCCATCAACAGGGAAAATATATTCTTTACAAGAAACAAACTCGCCGATCGCTGTACGTTATTAACGACACGCCTTCCTTCATACACAACATCCGGCATATGGGCAAAATCCGAATCCAGCAATACAACCTGTGCTGCCTGCGCTGCTGCCTCACTTCCCGATGCCATCGCCACGCTGCAGTCTGCATCCTTCATCGCTAAGATATCATTGACACCATCGCCGGTCATCGCAACTGTATGTCCTTTTATCTGCAATGCCTTCACAAGCTTCTGTTTCTGCTTCGGTGTCACACGTCCAAAGACAGTGTACTGTTCCACCGCATCCCTAAGCTTCGCCGCTGTATCAAGTGTGGTCGCATCCACGTAATTCTCTGCACCCAGGATTCCTGCCTGCAGCGCAACCTCAGAAACTGTTCCCGGATTATCTCCGGAGATGACCTTGATTGCCACGCCCTGATCGTTAAAATATTCGAAGGTCTGCTTCGCATTTGCCCGGATCGGGTTCGCAAGCACGACAAATCCAAGCAGAATCACTTCTTCGGTAAGTCCATGCTTTAAGTCGGTTCCTGCATATTTCGCAAAAATCAGGACACGGTCACCGGTTTTTGTGAAGGTTGAAATTTCTTTTTCCACGGTTGCATACGCATCACCCATGACAAATTCCGGCGCCCCTAATATATACGTTCCCTCGGTAAATACGATTGCTCCATATTTCGTTGTCGAAGAAAAAGGATACCGTTCCACAACGGTCCGGCTTGGTGCCACACTCTCATTTCCGGCAAATGTCCGGAGGGCCTGCATCGTCGCATTGTTGTCGTTCGATGCAAGGGTATAATCCACAAGTAATTCCTGCAATTCCTCCGGCGTGTGCAGCAGATTCTTCCCGTTCTTACTGCATATGATCTGCTTGACATTCATCGTCGGCTCAGTGATCGTACCGGTCTTATCCACACACAGCACATCGACACGCGCAAGTGCTTCGATGCTCTTCATATCATGCAGCAGCACCTTCCGGCTGGCAAGCTTCATGGTGCTGAGTGCCAGCGCGATTGTCGTAAGTAAATATAATCCCTCCGGAATCATACCGATAATCGCGGCAACCGTCGCTGTCACACTCCGCCGAATTGTCTCGTGATTGATAAAATGGCTCTGATAAAACAGCAGAAGTCCGATTGGGATGATCACGATACCGACCCATTTGACGATCTGGTTGATCGAGCGGATCATCTCAGACTGCTCGCCGCTTCCCATCGTCTTTGCTTCCTGTGAGAGCTTCGCGATATAGGATTCATTTCCAACGTGTGTGAGTTCGGCATGGCATTGTCCGGATACGACAAAGCTTCCTGAGAAGAGTTCGTCGCCGGGACTTTTCTCTACCTCGTCCGCTTCTCCGGTAAGCAGCGATTCATTGACCTGCACGCTTCCTTCCACAACGACTGCATCTGCGCAGATCTGGTTGCCCGCCTCCAAGATGATCTCATCATCCTGTACAAGCTGTTCGGTTTCAATCTTCTGCTTCACGCCGTCCCGCACGACGATGGCGTGCGGTGCATTCAGCAAATTCATCTTGTCCAGTGTCCGCTTCGCGCGGATCTCCTGTATAATTCCAATCAATGTATTGCCGATGACGATCGGCAGGAAGGTCAGGTTCCGGAAAGAACCGACCAGACAGAGTAAGACCGTAATGATCAAAAAGATCAGGTTAAAATATGTGAATGTATTGGAGACGATAATCTCCTTCGTTGTTTTATCGGTAGACAGGTCGGTTTCGTTCGTCAGTCCCTGATCGATCCGTTCCTGTACTTGTTGCTGCGTAAGTCCCATAATCTTCTCCTTTTTGAAAATACCCTTGTTGCATCCTGCAATCTGATTCTGTATAGTATATGCCTGCAACTATGTTTGCATATGCGATGTATTGAGGCCAAGGAGTTCTAAATGTTCTGTTATACAATACTATCATCGTACGCAACCGCCGCCCGGGTATTGCCCCCTCGCTTCGCTCGTCGGCAGATTGTCGGGCGCATCCTAAATATGAATCTACGATTCATATGCGCCCTCCGCTCGCCATCCATGGCTCAGTGGCGGCTTGTTTGAACATCGTGTTCAAACATTGCTGTTATTATCCAGAACATTAAGAACTTCTAAGCCTCAAACATATGCATATCCCAAACATAGTTGCAGGAATTACACATACAGAACCAGATTGCAATATACTTTTTCGTATTTTCAATACCTCAATATGCTTTCCAATTTCTTACATATGATAGCACAGGAGATTTGCTGAAACAACGCAAATTCTATGAACTTTTGGTGAATCTTAGGAATCGGCGGTACAGCAAAAATCCGGCAATCGACGTAATACTATCCGTAACCGGAAACGTCAGCCAGAAGAAGTTTAGCCCGATTCTTGAAAATGCATACCCAAGCGGCACAAACAAAAATACCGTTCTTATCACTGTAAGCATACTGCTTGTAAACGCTTTTCCAACTGCCTGAAAGAACACCGGAAATGTCAATGATGTCACAAGCGGAATAAAGCTCACCGCAATGATACGGAACGCCACCTTCCCAATACGGATCACTTCTGCGTCATGTGAGAATACATGCAGCATCTGCCCCGGCATCAGTTCAAAGCAAAGCACACCAATCATCATCAGGGATACTCCATATATAAGTGCCAATGACAACGTCTTCTTGCAGCGATCAATCTTCATCGTTGCATAATTATAGCTTAAGATCGGCACGATACAGGTCTGCATCGCACCAAGCGGGATGAAGAAAAACGCCTGCCATTTGTAATAAAGTCCGAGTACCGTCACCGCCTGATCAGAGAAGGTTGCAAGTACCATATTGAGTCCGAATATATAGAACGTGTACGCAGACTGCATCAGGATGTTCGGGATTCCCATCTTATAAATCTTGCGGATATCCGGCAGATATACAGATATCGCCGGTGACTTCCGGAATCCTCTGCGCATGACAATCAGCGCCGCCACGATCTGACCAACGACGGTTGCTGCCGCAGCACCTGCGATTCCCATCTTCGGCAATCCAAACATACCGAAGATCAGAAGCGGATCGAGTACGATGTTTGTAACCGCACCTGCAATCTGCGCGATCATCGGCGTCTTCATATCGCCGTTTGCCTGCAGAATCTTCGTCCAGATACTCTCCAGAAAAAGTCCAAAAGAAAAGACGCATACAATCCGTCCATACATCACAACCTCTTTGATTACTTCTGCGGAATCCGTCGACATCTTCGCATATGCGGGCATGAAGAAATAACAGAACACGACGAATACTGCCCACATAAACAAAGTAAGTGGCGTGCCGATCCCACCGATTTCGTCTGCCTTTTCATCCTCGGACAAGCCTAAGTAATGCGCCATACACGTATTGATACCAACGCCGGTTCCCACCGCAAATGCGATCATCAGAAGCTGGATTGGATAGATGATGGATAGCGCGGTCAGTCCGCTCTCGGAATACCGCCCGACAAAGAAGCTGTCCACAATGTTATAAAGTGCCTGTATCAACTGCGCCAGCATCACAGGCGGTGCCATCTTCCATAGTATTTTACTGATTTTCTCTGTGCCAAACATCTGGCTGTCTTGTTTCATGTTCTACCATTCCTCGCTGTCCCACAAGATTGTGAATGGGCCATCATTCTCCAGCTCCACCTTCATATCAGCACCGAAGCTTCCGCATTCTACTTTCCCGAACGTCTCTACGCATTTTGCCTTGAAATACTCATACATTTCCTCTGCAAAGTCCGGCGCACCCGCCTTCACAAAGCTTGGTCGGTTTCCTTTCTTGCAGTCCGCATATAATGTGAACTGGGATACGACCAGCACCTCTCCGCCTACATCGGTAATTGACAGGTTCGTCTTGCCCTCTTCATCCGCAAAGATCCGGAGGGTTGAAAGCTTCTTCACATAGCGGTCAACCATCTCCTTTGTATCTCCCTCTGCCACACCGAGCAGAAGCAGATAGCCCTTGCCGATGCTTCCGATTGTCTCTCCATCTACTTTTACGGACGCGTGATTAACACGCTGTATTACAATTCGCATGATTTTTCTCCTGTTGTTCTTGTTTTATTTTTCGACAGAAATCAGATATTCTATGTTGTTCTTATCTGTCTCTGTTTCTTGCTAAGCATCCCTATTATACATATGCTTTTTCCTTGTTTCAACCATGTTTTTCTTTCCTCTTTTTTATATTTGGAGCAATCTTGCTGTTTTGCACACATCTGCTCCAACCCGCTTGCTTTCCTCTTCCTTCCACTTGGAGTAATCTTCCGGTTTAACTCACTTCTGCTCCAACCCGCTTGCTTTCCTTTTCCTTCAACTTGGAGCAATCTTCCGGTTTAACTCACTTCTGCTCCAACCCGCTTGCTTTCCTTTTCCTTCAACTTGGAGTAATCTTCCGGTTTTGCACACTTTTACTCCAACCCGCTTGCTTTCCTTTTCCTTCCACTTGGAGTAATCTTCCGGTTTAACCCACTTCTGCTCCAACCCGCTTGCTTTCCCCTTTCTTCCTCTTGGAGTAATCTTCCGGTTTTGCCAGCTTCTGCTCCCACTCGCTTGCTTTCCTCTTTCTTCCTCTTGGAGTAACCTTCCGATATCAGGCACTTCTGCTCCAATTTACCCGCTCCCACAATTTCACTCATTGGAGCAAATCTTCTTTTTTTAAATATTCTCCCAATCCACGCATATACTTTCTCAGGACATAGTATAAATTTCCAAAAAATCCATAAACTATATGCATATCTGCATGAACCAACTAACCCAAGAAAGGACAAACCAACATGAAATTCAAAACCAACGCCATCCGCTTTCTATTTATCTCCATCCTCGGAGTGCTGCTGCATTTCACCTATGAATGGTCGGATCAAAACCGCATCGTCGGGCTGTTCTCTGCCGTCAACGAATCCACATGGGAGCATCTGAAGCTGCTCTTCTTCCCGATGCTCCTGCTCACGTTGGTCGAGCTGTTCTTCTTCCACGAAAAAATGCCGGCAAATTACCTTTGGGCACGCACCCTCGGCATCTTGTCCGGCATGATCTTCATCGTCGCAGTCTTCTATACACTGAATGGTATCCTCGGCAAGAACTACGACTGGATCAATATTGCACTATATTTTGCAGGCGTTATCTTCGCCCTCTTTGTCGAAAATGATGTCTACTGCAACGGCAAAGCAGAAAAGCTCATACTTTCTTCCGCCATCCTGCTTCTCTTGACCGCTGCATTTTTCACCTTTACGGAATATCCGCCACAGCTCGGCATCTTCCGGGAGATCTGATATCTGACCAGATTCCGCTCGCATTCAAATAATATTCCGCTTTCGTATGATTCCATATCCACATCCGACCAATCCCACAATCAGGCAAATGAGATATGGAATCCCAAACGCGGTTGTAAGCACCTCATCCTGCGGATACAGACTGTCAGAATAATACCTGCACACCATCGCATATCCATGCACCAAAAAGTGATTTCCATAATACGCTGACAGCACCAGAATGAATGTAATCACGCTCATTACCGCTGCACTATTCATATAGAGGGATAACAGAAGCTGTATCATCGACTGCACGATACCCGCCAGCACCGGAAGAAGCACCGTCATCCGAATAAGCTCTGGCATCGACGTATTCGCTACCTCCTCTCCATAGTAAAGAGATAGCGCAATCTGCTGACCAGACATCGACATATTACCAGTCGAAATCCACGCATATCCGTATGTCATGCCATAGAGCAGCAGAAAATAAAACAGGTTGATGCAGACACAGCAGATGCATTTCGAACTCCACCATAACACACGGCTCCGGCTCTTCAACATAAGCTGCATGCCAAAACCATGCATATCCTCTTCCACATAATTTCCAATACAGTATGCAAGCAGAAT
>NZ_DBMFCD010000009.1:0-518 GCF_056872695.1 Wujia sp.
GATGATATATTTCCACTGGCAGACAAAACGGAATATATCAATGCATTGGCTTCTTACCAGCTTTTGATTATTGATGATCTTGGAGTGGAACGAAATTCAGAATATGCGTTAGGAATTATTTTTAGCGTCATAGACCGCAGGATCCGTTCGGGACGACCTTTGATCATCACAACCAATCTTCCTCTGAAAGAAATAAAAAGCGAGACCATGTTGGACAAAAGGCGTATCTATGACCGTATTTTAGAAATGTGTACACCAATGTATGTTGGGGGCGCAAGCAAACGAGAAGCGATTGCAAGTGCGAAAATGGAGAAAGCGAAAATGTTGTTGAATACAAAGAATGATCGTGCGTATTGCGGATAGAAGTGTATGCTACGCACGTTAAACAATAAGGAAAGGATTTTATGAACAAACAATATGTTGCGATATGTGAAAAAGTGGCTCTTACAATTGAAGAGGCAGCAGAATACAGTAATATCGGACAAAACAGAATAAGTAGTCTTTTGAAAGAACCGAGA
>NZ_DBMFCD010000009.1:528-137949 GCF_056872695.1 Wujia sp.
ACCGAGATGTCCGTTTGTGCTTTACGTAGGTACAAAAAAAACTTGTAAAGAGAAAAGAATTTGAAAAATTCATTTCGGAAAGTGTGGAAATATAAATGAATGACAGAAGATGAGATGAAAATGAATATTCACAAAAATAAGATGCTATGGTATAATACAAGGTACTGTATTAGGGCTTCTTATGAGAGGAGCTGAAATATGGGAAAAGATTTAAAAGGCAAAGAACTTGGCAAGGGAATAACCCAGGAAAGTACGGGATTATACTCAGCCAGATTTGTAGATCGGTTTGGAAAGAGAAAACATAAACGATTCAAAAAGCTGCAAGAATGCAGAGCATGGATTGCTGATGCAACTTATGTGGATGAACACAGTGATATTTCAATGCCATCTGATATGCTGGTCGATCAATGGTTTGATTATTGGATTGGGATAAAAAAGAAAACAGTCCGTTCAAATACTGTTCGCAATTATACGGAGAGATATATTAAAAATATTAAACCGGTAATTGGGAAGATGACACTATCAGACGTGAAACCACTTCAATGTCAGAAAATATTTTATGATATGGCAGATCAGGGGTATCGCACATCTACAATTTATCAGGCAAGAATTGCATTATACAATATGTTTGAGTATGCAAAAGAGAATGAAGTCTTGCGTAGCAATCCCTGTAAAAAATCTGTGAAAAGTGATATGGGAAAGCCTTCTGAGAAGAAGGTTGCTTTAACAAGAGACATACAAAAAACATTTTTACAATATGCAGAAAATCAAAGCTATGAAAATCAGTATCGTTTTATACTACAAACCGGATTGCGAACAGGCGAATTGGTAGGATTGAAATGGGGAGATGTCGATTTTAAATCCAAAACAATTCAGATTCGCAGAAGTATGGAATATCGTTACAGTGCAAAGGAGTGGCGTATCGGAGAACCAAAGAGTAAATCAGGTTACCGTACGATACCCTTAACAGAAGAAGCGGTTGCTATACTAATAAAACAAAAAGAAAAGAATAAGAGGATTTCAGAAATTTCAACAGAATGGGAAGAATTTGTGTTTCTGTGTCGAAAAGGAACACCTGTCAAGAACAGTACATATGATACAGCGCTGTTTAAAATCTGTGACAAAGCAAAAATTCCAAGATTTTCGATGCATATCTTGAGACATACTTTTGCTACCAGATGTATTGAAGCAGGAATGAAACCGAAAACACTTCAGATGTTACTGGGCCATTCGAATATTGGAATTACAATGAACTTATATGTTCATACTACCGAGGAAGAAAAGAAAAAAGAAATGGACTTGGTAGCAGAAGCACTTATGGCAATGTAATGGCCCACTAAATGGCCCACTTGCAAAAATAAGTATGCGAAATCCCTTGAAATCAAAGGATTTATAGGAGGAAATATAAAAAATGAAATTAGGAATCGTCGGGCTTCCGAACGTCGGAAAGTCCACATTATTTAATTCTTTGACAAAGGCGGGCGCGGAAAGCGCGAACTATCCGTTCTGTACGATCGATCCGAATGTGGGTGTCGTACCGGTACCGGACAAGCGTCTTGACAAGCTGACCGAGATGTATCATTCAGCGAAGACAACACCGGCCGTGATTGAGTTCGTTGATATTGCAGGACTTGTAAAGGGTGCATCCAAGGGAGAAGGACTTGGAAACCAGTTCTTATCCAACATTCGTGAGACAGATGCAATCGTACATGTTGTACGTTGCTTTGAAGATCCAAATGTCATTCATGTCGATGGTTCGGTTGATCCGATCCGTGATATTGAGACGATTAACTACGAGTTGATCTTCGCAGATATTGAGGTGCTTGACCGTCGAATTGCGAAGGGACAGCGTGGTGCAGCCAATAATAAGGAACTTGCAAAGGAAGTTGATCTGCAGAAGCGGATCAAGGAGCATCTGGAATCCGGTAAGCTTGCAATTTCCTTTGAGACAGACGATGAGGACGAAATCAAGTGGATCAAGGAATACAACCTGCTGACAGGAAAGCCGGTGATCTATGCGGCAAATGTATCCGAGGATGATCTGGCAGACGATGGAGCAAGCAATCCATATGTACAGAAGGTGCGCGAATATGCGAAGGAATTTGGCAGTGAAGTATTTGCTGTGTGTGCACAGATTGAGCAGGAGATCTCCGAGTTAGATGATGATGAGAAGCAGATGTTCTTAGAGGAGCTTGGCGTATCGGAGTCCGGTCTGGATAAGCTGATCAAGGCAAGTTATTCTCTGCTTGGACTCATCAGTTACCTGACAAGTGGTCCGGATGAGACACGTGCATGGACAATCACGAAGGGCACGAAGGCACCGCAGGCAGCGGGTAAGATCCATACGGATTTTGAACGTGGATTCATCAAGGCGGAGGTTGTTGCTTACGATGATCTCATGGAGAGCGGCAACATGCTTGCAGCGAAGGAAAAAGGACTTGTACGACAGGAAGGAAAAGAATATGTCGTGCAGGATGGCGATGTGATCTTATTCAAGTTTAATGTATAGAAACATATCATTGTGAAAAACTTATCAATAGAGTCTATTGACGAAAATAAAAAGGAAAAACTATGTATGATATCAGATTCCCAAATCTTGGGATAGTATTAAAAAATATCAAAGACGGATTCACGATCTTTGGATTTGAAATCAAATTTTATGGTGTGATCATAGCACTTGGATTTGTGCTGGCGTTCCTTGTAATCAGCAAGGAAGCAAAAAGGACCGGGCAGAGCGAGGACACATATCTGGACTTCATGCTCTGGCTGATCATCCCGGCAATCTTAGGTGCGCGGCTCTACTATATTATATTCAGCTGGGATTCGTATTTCCAGAAGGGCAAGAGCTTCGGGAAGACGTTGTTCGATCTGATTGATATCCGGAGCGGCGGACTTGCCATCTACGGTGGCGTGATCGCGGGTGTGATTGTTGCAATCGTCTTTGCGAAGAAGCAGAAGATGAAGTTCTCTGTACTTGCCGACACGGTGACGATGGGACTTCTGATCGGACAGATCATGGGACGCTGGGGCAACTTCTTCAACCGGGAAGCGTTTGGCGATTATACGAATTCGCTTTTTGCGATGGCGATTCCGACCGACTATTATGTTGGCAAAGGAACCCTGACCGGTATGATTAACTCCGGTATCATCACTTCGGAGATGGCGAATCATATGCAGGTCTACGATGGCATGCAGTGGATCACGGTACATCCGACCTTCCTGTACGAATCGGTGTGGAATCTGATCCTTTTGATTGTTATTTTCATCTACCGGAAGCACAAGAAGTTTGATGGCGAGATCTTCCTCATGTATCTGTGGGGCTATGGTCTTGGACGTGTTTGGATCGAGGGACTTCGTTCAGATTCCCTGATGCTTCCGTTCTTCAACATGAAGGTATCCCAGATGATCGCAGCAATCTGTGTACTGGCTTGTTCCGTGCTGATTGTAAAAAAACGGATGGATACCGTAAAAAAACAGGCACCAGCAGGAAAAAAGGAACAATAAATCAATTAAAAATTGTAAGAAATGGACAAGGGAAATGCAAATTGGTATTGCATTTCCCTTTTTTTTGCTGTACAATGAAACCCAAGTGGAAGCTGAGTGGCAGTGAAATGGATGTCAAGTGGTGCTCGGTGGAGGTTGTTCCCATGCAGGGACAACATTGCATGCAATACGAAAGGTGAAGTTATATGTCATTAGGTATGGTAGGAGAATCGAATCATGGCCTCGATGCAAAGGGCAGATTGATTATTCCCATAAGATTCCGTCAGGAACTTGGGGATAAATTTGTGCTGTGCAATGGCATGGACCATAACATTGACGTATATCCGGAAGCAGAGTGGACAAAATTCGCAGAGAAGCTTGCTGCACTGCCAAAGAGTAATTTCCAGGCAAGACGTCTTCGTGATTTCTACGAAGGATCTGCGGTTGTCTGTGAGATGGATAGTCAGTATCGTATTGTAATTCCACAAAAATTACGTGAATATGCGGGCATTGATCGCGAGGTTGTCATGATTGGACATACGGATACCGTAGCAATCTGGGATAAGGCAGCCTGGGATAAGATCAACAGCCCAGAAGAGATTGACCTGAAAGAAATCGCCGAGATTGGTGAGTTGTTCAACATCTAAGGGAGGCTGCGATGGAATTTAAACACAAATCGGTACTTTTAGATGAGACAATTGACAGTCTGAATATAAAACCGGATGGAATCTATGTGGATGGAACCCTCGGTGGGGGTGGACATTCCTTAGAGATCTGCAAGCGCCTGTCGGACAAAGGCAGACTGATCGGAATCGATCAGGATCTGGATGCGATTGCAGCTGCGACCGAGCGGTTGAAGGATTACAAAGATCGTGTAACGATCGTGCATTCCAACTATCAGGATATTGATGCAGTATTAAAGAACTGTTCTGTGAGCGGTGTTGACGGAATCGTTCTGGATCTCGGTGTCTCCTCGTATCAGCTTGATAATGTGGAACGTGGATTTACTTATCGTGAGGACACGCCGCTTGATATGCGGATGAATCAGGAAAGTACTATGACAGCGAAGGATATTGTAAATGAATATTCCGAGATGGAACTGTATCATGTGATTCGTGATTATGGCGAGGACAACTTCGCGAAGAATATTGCGAAGCATATTGTGAAAGCAAGACAAGAACAGGTGATAGAGACAACCGGACAGTTGAACGAGATCATCAAGGCGGCGATCCCGGCGAAGGTCCGGCAGGGACAGGGACATCCGTCCAAGAAGACATTTCAGGCAATCCGGATTGAATTGAATCACGAACTCGATGTACTGGAGAATTCGTTAGACACCATGATCTCATGGCTGAATCCGGGAGGCAGATTGAGCGTGATCACATTCCATTCGTTAGAAGATAGGATAGTAAAGACAATTTTCAAGAGAAATATGAATCCGTGTACATGCCCGCCGGAGTTTCCGGTCTGTGTATGCGGGAAGAAACCGACGGGAAAGGTAATTACCCGGAAACCGATTCTTCCAAGTGAGCAGGAACTGGCAGAGAACAGTCGGTCAAAAAGCGCGAAGCTGCGCGTATTTGAAAAAGCGTGTGTGTAAATTAAGGAGTGATAGAAATGGCACAACAGGTAAGAAGACAAATGAATTATGTAGACGGTACAGCTGCAAGACAGATGTATGCAGCTCCGGCACGCCGTGTGTATGAGCCGGAAAGAAAAGCACCGAGCCGTAGAGTTGCTCCACAACAGCGTCCGCAGGAACGCCCGAAGGTAAAGCGCAGAGTAACAGCACAGACCAAAAAGACGCTTGCATTTTCAGCAGGGTACATGTTGTTTATGGCATGTATGGTATGTCTGGTTGTTGGCTCTTGTGTACTTATGTTATATATGAATACAAAAATCAGCACACAGCAGAATAACATCAGTGCATTAGAGGCAGAACTTGAAAAAATCGAAGATGATAACGCAGCACATAAGCTTCGTTTGAACAATATGTATACATTGGATGATATCTATAATGTAGCAACCAATGAGCTTGGCATGGTTTATGCAAAGAAAGGACAGATCATTTATTATGACAGTGCCAACGAAGATTATGTAAAACAGTATCAGAATGTTCCAGGTTCGAATTAGGATGTAGATCAAAAGTCGGGCAGTTTTGCTGCTCGATTTTTGCGGTTGAGGTAGATGTATGACTAGAAGACCACAAAACAGAGAAAATAGAAGACGACGAAAGCGTAAAGTATTTACCAACCGGATGCGTGGAAGATTGAAATTTGTATTTGTGTGTATCATGGCTGGGTTTGGCGTGTTAGGTGCAAAGATTATTTGGATCGACGCCCAAAAAGGAAGCCAGTACCAGCAACAGGTGTTAACGCAGCAGGGGTACTCCAGTCAGGTTATTCCGTATAAGCGCGGCGATATTGTTGATGCGAATGGAACAGTGCTTGCAACGGATAAGAAGGTGTACGACCTGATATTAGAGCCTGCCAACATCGTGCAGTATGAGAAGAAAAAGACAGCAACAGTGTCAGCACTGAAAGAGTTTTTCGGATTTACCGATGAAGAGATTGCGGGATTTTTGTCAAACGAAAAGTCATATTATGTCGTGGCAAAAAAAGGTGTTGAGTACGAGGAAGTACAGAAATTTGAAGAGTACTGTAAAACCGATGAGGGTTCTAATGTTGTTGGAATCTATTACGAGGAACGGTATGTACGTGTTTATCCAAACAAGGAATTAGCATGTCATCTGCTCGGATTTACTGTCAGTGGAAATGTTGGTATGTATGGCGTTGAAGAATATTATAACAGCGAGTTAAATGGTACGAATGGACGGGAATACTCTTATCTGAATGAAGATTATGGTGTGACTAATTCCATCGAACCTGCAACGAACGGCTATAATCTTGTGACGAGCATTGATGCAAATGTACAGAAGATCGTTGAAGAGAAGGTAAAGGCAAAGCTGGAGGAAGAGGACGCCAAGAATATATCTGTGCTGGTGATGAATCCGAAAAATTGTCAGATCATGGCACTTTACAATTCCCATACGTTTGATCCAAACGATGCCTATGATCTGGACTCTACACAGTATCAGTTTGATACGCCGGAAGAACTCGAAGCTGCGGGATATTCGAGCTTTGAGGATTTCAAGCAAAATGGAACCGATGAAGAGCATGTCGATGCACTTTATAAGGTATGGCGTAACTTCCCGGTATCGGATGTGTTTGAGCCGGGTTCCACGTATAAGACATTTACGATTTCAGGTGCACTTGAAGAGGGCGTGATTACGGCAGAAGATACATTCTTCTGTGATGGTGGTGAACAGATTGAGGATCGTTATATACAGTGCCACTCCCATGATTATGGTGGACATGGAACGGTCGATCTTTCCGGAGCGCTGGAGAAATCCTGTAACGATGCATTGATGCAGATTGCAGCAAAGGAAGGAATTACATTATTTGATAAGTATCAGGTCCTGTTTGGATTCGGACAGTCGACGAATGTGGATCTGCCGGGTGAGCCAAGTGATTCTTCGCTTAGTGGATTAGTATTCCATGCAGATAATATGGGCTCCGTATCTCTTGCGATATCTTCATTTGGCCAGGGCGTAACAACCTCGATGATGCAGGTTGGAACTGCATTTTGTTCTGCGATTAACGGCGGATATTATTATGAGCCAAGTGTTGTACAGCGGATCGAAGATGAAAACGGCAATATCGTCCGGAATCTGGATCCTGTGTTAGTCAGAAGAACGATCTCGGAGGATGTGTCAGCACAGATGCGCCAGTTCCTGAAGAATGTAGTATCGGAAGGTACTGGTAAGAAAGCAGCAGTTGAAGGATATGAGATTGGTGGTAAGACAGGTACTGCCGAGAAGCTTCCACGAGGAAATGGAAAATATATTCTTTCCTTTATCGGATTTGCACCTGTGGACGATCCACAGGTTGTCATCTACGTGGTAGCAGATGAACCGGAATTACAGTCAGGTAGTGGTGAGGCAGCACATTTATTTGCAGACATTGCAGAAGCAATCTTTCCATATTTGAATATTTATAAGACGGATGAGATATATGATATTGATGAGGCAACGGCAGAGGATGAACCTGCAACACCAATTTATAGCGGAGATGCCCCGGCTAATGATGTAGCGGGTGGCGCTGACAATCCGTATGTTGAGCAGTCCGGGGAAGAAACGACAACAGAAGAAACAACAGAAGATTCAAATGCAACAACAGAAACACCGGCACAGGACACAACGCAGGAAGCACCAACCGGATGATGTAGAAAACAGGTATAGTCCGCATGCTTAAGGAATACATTTTTATAAAATGAGAATTGGGCGATGACGGGTATGCAGCATCTATTTACAAGTTCCCATCGGAAACGGTTGTTGATTATAGTGATTGCATTTTTCACGTTATTGACTATAATAACGGTGAAGCTTATCTGCATCATGACCGTGGAAGCAGATGATTATGGATATCGGGCACGTGCGGTACAGGAGCGGGAACGGAGTATCAAGGCAAAGCGTGGCAGTATCTATGATAGAAACGGCGTTGTACTTGCCGGCAATCAGGCAGTCTGCTCGATTTCGGTGATCCATAACCAGATTGAAGCTCCGGAGACAGTGATACAGGTGCTCAGTGAAAAACTGGAACTGTCAGAGTCGGAGGTTCGCGCACGTGTGGAAAAAAGATCCGTGCGTGAAAAAATTAAAAGCAATGTGGACAAGAAACTGGCAGACGAGATCCGGGAAATGAATCTGGCAGGTGTCATGATTGATGAGGACTACAAGCGGTATTATCCGTACAGTACGCTGGCATCCCATGTACTTGGGTTTACCGGAAGCGATAATCAGGGAATTGTCGGCCTGGAAGTGTACTATGACGATTTGTTGATGGGCGAAAATGGCAGCATCAACACCGTTACAAATGCCAGAGGCATTGAAGTGGAAAATGTGGCGGAGAGAAGAGTGGAAGGCACAGCCGGACAAAATCTGATCACGTCCATAGATATAAATATCCAGCAGTATATCACGCAGAAAGCGATGGAGGTGCTGGAGAAAAAACAGGCGAAACGCGTGTGTATTATCGTGATGAATCCTCAAAATGGAGAAATTTATGCATTGGCGGATGTGCCGGAATATGATTTAAATGAGCCGTTTACATTGAATTATGAAACGGATGAAACGGTGACGCAGGATATGCGGAACCAGATGTGGAGAAACTATTGTATCAGTGATACCTATGAACCGGGTTCGACCTTCAAG
The DNA here is from genome assembly GCF_056872695.1 of Wujia sp. NCBI lineage: Bacteria > Bacillati > Bacillota > Clostridia > Lachnospirales > Lachnospiraceae > Wujia > Wujia sp. The sequence goes on from NZ_DBMFCD010000009.1 coordinate 9,284, forward strand.
ATTGTGACGGCAACAACTGCATTTGAACAGGGCGTGCTGCGCGTGGAGGATCAGTTTTACTGCCCGGGATACCATATTGTGGAGGATCGCCGGATCCGATGCCACAAGATTGCCGGGCATGGGGCAGAAACCTTTCGGGAAGGTATCATGAATTCCTGCAATCCGGTGTTTATGCAAGTCGGAGAGCGTATTGGTGTAGATGGTTTCTACAAAGGATTGAAGAATTTAGGATTGTTTGAGCAGACGGGAGTGGATCTGCCGGGAGAAGCAAACTCCATCTTTCACAAGCAGGAAAAGGTAGGACCGGTCGAGCTTGCAACCATGTCATTTGGACAGTCGTTTCAGATTACGCCGTTACAGTTGATGCGCGCGGCAGCCGCAGTGGTAAACGGCGGGAATCTGGTGACACCGCATTTTGGTGTATATACAACAGATGAAAATAACAATGTCACCGAAGTTTTGAAATATGAGACGAAGACGGGGGCGGTCAGTGAAGCAACCAGTGAGACGATGAAAGAACTGCTTGAGGCAGTTGTTGCCGAAGGTACCGGACATCGGGCATTTATCGCCGGATATTCAATCGGTGGTAAGACGGCAACAAGTGAGAAACTGCCACGAAGTGAGAATCGCTATATTTCTTCCTTCCTCGGATTTTCCCCGGCGGACAATCCGCAGGTTATGACACTGATTCTGATTGATGAACCGCAGGGCATCTATTATGGAGGTACGATTGCGGCACCGGTCGTAGGTGAGATATACGACAACATTCTGCCGTATCTCGGCATCTACAAGGACGAGAACGCAGAGGAGGAGACAACGCAGACAATCAGCATCGACGATGCTGTGTTTTAAATATTACAATACAAGCGATGGCTTGATAAAGGAGAGAAGTTATGAAATACGACATAATTGTTCCAGCATTGATAGCATTTGGTGTGAGTGTGATTTTAAGTCCGATTATTATTCCGTTTTTAAAGAAACTGAAGTTCGGACAGTTTGTGCGTGACGATGGACCGGAATCGCACCTGAAGAAGTCGGGAACACCGACAATGGGTGGTTTGATCATCCTGTTCAGTATCGTGATTACATCACTCTTTTATATCAAGGATCATAAAGAGATCGTTCCAATTTTGTTTGCAACTCTGGGATTTGGACTGGTTGGTTTCTTAGATGATTTTATCAAGGTTGTCATGAAACGGTCGCTTGGTCTCCGCGCATGGCAGAAGATGCTGGGACAGTTCCTTGTGACCGGTGTTTTTGCATATTACATTCATGCATATACAGATCTTGGAACAACGATGATCATTCCATTCACACACAAGGTCGTTGATCTTGGATGGGTTTACTATCCGCTGATGTTCTTTGTTATGCTTGGTACAGCGAACGGTGCAAATTTCACGGATGGTCTGGATGGATTGGCATCGTCTGTTACTGTATTGATCGCAACTTTCTTCGCGATTGCAGCCATCGCGGCAGGCTCTGGTGTGACACCGATTGCCTGTGCAGTCGTTGGAAGTCTGCTTGGATTTTTGGTATACAATGTTTATCCGGCACGTGTGTTCATGGGAGATACCGGATCACTTGCTCTGGGCGGATTTGTCGCGTCGACAGCGTATATGCTGCAGATGCCACTCATTATATTGATTGTTGCATTTATTTATCTGGCCGAGGTGCTTTCTGTTATCATTCAGGTTGTAAGCTTCAAGACAACCGGAAAGCGTGTATTCAAGATGGCACCGATCCATCATCATTTTGAGCTTTGTGGATGGCCGGAGACGAAGGTTGTTGCAATCTTCTCGATTGTTACAACAATTCTGTGTCTGATTGGTATTCTGGCAATTTAGAGGAGGAAGCATCATGAACGAAGTGAATGATTTAGGATGCTTCCGACGACCTGCCGCCGAACGAATGTGAGGGGGCGATATATATATTAGGAGGAACCATTATGAACGATAAGAAAGTATTAGTTGCAGGAGCAGGAAAAAGTGGAATCTGTGCAAGTGAACAGCTTCTTCGGAATGGAGAACAGGTTGTGCTGTTTGATGAGAATCCAAAGGGAACACTCACGGAAGCGGTGATTCTTGAAAAGCTCGGCTTTGATAAGAAACCGGAGGCTTTGACAATCTGGCTTGGCGCACTGACAGATGAATTACTTGCGGATATTTCCTGTATGGTTATAAGTCCGGGAATCCCGGTCGATGCACCATTTGCACGCAAAGTAAAAGAGGCTGGCATTCCGGTATGGAGTGAGATTGAGCTTGCATATACTTACGAGAAGGGTACAGTGGCAGCTATCACAGGTACGAACGGAAAGACGACAACGACAACACTGGTCGGTGAAATAATGAAAGCTTACAATGAGAAAACATTTGTCGTGGGAAATATTGGAATCCCATACACAAGCCTGTCAGATCAAAGTACAGAGGATTCTGTTACGGTTGCGGAGATCAGCAGCTTCCAGCTGGAGACAATTCATACATTCCGCCCACATGTGAGCGCGATACTGAATATTACGCCGGATCATTTAAACCGGCATTATACATTTGAAAATTATGCAAACTGTAAGTTGGATATCACGAAGAATCAGACAAAGGAAGATTATGCAGTGATGAACTACGATGATCCGGAGACGGTCCAGCGTATTGATAAGGTTCCGGCAACTGTAATTTTATTCAGTCATAAAAAGGAACTGGAGTCTGGTGTGATTGTCAAAGATGGTGCGGTTGTGATCCGCGAGGATGGCAAAGAGACCTATGTGATGCCGCTTTCCGAGTTCCAGCTTCTGGGAGATCACAATATAGAGAATCTTTTGGCAGCGGTTGCAATATCATATTATATGGGAGCTGATATTGCCACGATCCGTAAGGTATGTGGTGCATTTAAGGGTGTGGCACACCGGATCGAATATGTCCGCACGTTAAATGATGTCAATTATTATAATGATTCCAAGGGTACGAATCCGGATGCTGCAATCAAGGCAATCCAGTCGATGGTGCGTCCGACGTTCCTGATCGGTGGTGGTTATGATAAGAAGTCTACTTATGATGAGTGGATTGAGAGCTTTGACGGCAAGGTAAAATGTCTGCTTCTGATCGGACAGACGGCACAGGATATTGCAGATTGTGCAAGAAAACATGGATTTGAAAACATTGAAATGATGGATGATTTAAAACAGGTTGTGGAATATTGTCATACACATGCACAGCCGGGTGATGCGGTACTTCTTTCGCCGGCATGCGCAAGCTGGGGAATGTTTGACAATTATGAGCAGCGTGGAGATATGTTTAAGGAATATGTAAATGCGCTTTCATAGGAAAGCTGAAAATGGAAAGAAAAAGACAGGAGTGTCTGAGCTATGGCATATGGCAGAAGAAAATTGAAAAAGAATAAGATATTCGCGACAGGTGGATATATGGATTATCAGACGATTTTCTTGGTTGTCGTTTTGCTGGCGTTTGGTGTCATGATGGTATACAGCGCGAGCGCATACCGGGCATCACTTTCCGGACTTTCGAGTGGATATTTTGCGATGCGTCAGGGCATCATTGGATTGGCAGGTATCATTGTCATGATGCTGGTTTCTTGTTTAAACTATCAGTTTTACAAGCACCGGTTGATGCAACGGCTGATTGCGACAGCGATGATTGCCTGTGCCGGTATTGCGCTTGTACTCGGTGTATCTTCTCATGGTTCACAGCGTTGGATTGAGGTTGCAGGTGTTCAGCTGCAACCATCCGAGATTGTAAAGCTGCTGATCATCCTGTATCTGCCGAGTGCATGTGTGAAGCATCCGAAATACCTGACCTCTTACCAGGGAATCATCCGGCTGATTGCACCATGTATTGTGAGTGCAGGGTTGATTGCGAAAGAGAACTTAAGTACTGCGGTTGTCTGTGTGGCAATCATGGTCGTTATTATATTTGTTGCATGTCCGGATTACAAGATTCTGGTTATGCCAGTCATTGCACTGGCGATCGCTGGTGTGCTGCTTATCACAACAGTTGGTTATCGTGGTAATCGAATTGATGCATGGCTGCATCCGGAGACAAGTGATTCCGGATATCAGACGATGCAGTCACTGTATGCGATCGGTTCTGGAGGATTGTTTGGAAAGGGATTAGGACAGAGTATCCAGAAGTTGGGTTTTCTTCCAGAGTCTCACAACGATATGATCTTTGCAATCATCTGCGAGGAACTTGGATTGTTTGGTGCACTTTGCGTCATTGCATTGTTCGTCATGCTGATCGTACAGCTTCGCTATATTGCAAATCATGCCAGAGACCGATATGGCGCATTGGTTGTAACAGGAGTTATGACACATATTGCAGTGCAGATGATCATCAACGTCGGTGTTGTTACCAATGTTATCCCGAACACGGGCGTGCCGCTTCCGTTTATCAGCTATGGTGGTACATCACTTGCTTTTTTGATGGTGGAAATGGGATTTGTGTTAAGTGTATCAAGACAGATGCTTCCATATGAGGCACCTACGAAACAGGAGCTGCAAATGCAGCGGTAGATCAGGGCGGTACATAGGAACAAAAGGAGAATTGTTTTGAAAAAACATTGGATAATATTGTTTATACTTGTAGTGATAGTTGGAACGCTTGCGTACCTGTCGACCTGGACGGTAGACAAGGTGCAGGTGGAAGGCTGCGAGATTGTAAACACACAGTCAGTCAGTGATGCAATGAAAGAACAGGCACCGCTGGATAACACATTGCTTTTGTATTTAAAGAGTAAAATGAACAAACTAAAAGAACTTTCTTTTGTGAGTAAGATGAATCTGGAACTGACAGATAAAAATACAGTAACCGTGACAATATACGAAAAATCCATAGCCGGCTGTGTGTTACATAAGGGCGACTATGTGTATTTTGATAAAGATGGTATAGTATTGGATTCGTCAAAAACACGTGTCGGAAGTGTACCACTCATCAAAGGTCTGACCTTTACAGAGTGGGAAACAGGCAAGAAGCTTCCGAGCGATGATGACAGAAAATTCCAGACAATACTGACCATTACGCAGTTGGTGGAAAAATATGACCTGGAGATTGATGGTATCAAGTTCACCGCTGAAAATGAAATTGTTCTCCAACATGGAGGCATTACAATTGAATTGGGAGAGGGGGAATATCTGGCGGTTCAGATGATGAATCTGGGCAATATACTGAAAAATCTGGAAGGTATGTCCGGAACATTGTATATGAAAGACTTTGATTCGGAAAACGCAACTGCGAGCTTTAGCAAAAATTAATGGAATTTTACGTAAACCTATTGATTATTTCAAAAAAAACCTATATTATATAGGATAATAATGCGCAAATAGAATAAAGGAGGAAAAGACCTTGCTTGAAATAAAATCGAATGACGAGAAAACCCCTGCAAGAATCCTTGTGATTGGTGTAGGTGGAGCTGGTAACAATGCAGTAAACAGAATGATTGATGAGAATGTGGAAGGTGTCGAACTGATTGCCATCAACACAGACAAGCAGATTTTATCACAGAATCGTGCTACAACAAAGATTCAGATTGGTGAGAAGCTGACGAAGGGACTCGGTGCAGGAGCAAAGCCGGAAATCGGAGCAAATGCAGTAGAGGAAAATAGAGAAGAGATTACCGATATCATGAAGGATGCCAATATGGTATTCGTTACTTGTGGTATGGGTGGTGGTACTGGTACAGGTGCTGCTCCGGTCGTTGCAGAGATTGCAAGAAATCTTGGGATTCTGACTGTCGGTGTTGTAACAAAACCATTCTCTTTTGAAGGTAAGCCTCGTATGAACAATGCCATTAATGGTATTGCAAAGCTGAAAGAAAACGTAGATACTCTGATTGTTATTCCAAACGACAAGCTGTTACAGATCTGTGATAAGCGTACAAGCATTCCGGAAGCTTTGAAAAAAGCGGATGAGGTATTGCAGCAGGGTGTACAGGGAGTAACAGACCTGATCAACAAGCCGGGTCTGATCAACCTTGACTTTGCCGATATCCAGACAGTTATGCGTGACAAGGGTGTCGCTCATATCGGTATCGGTCGTGCCAGTGGTGATAACAAGGCAGTGGATGCAATCAAGTCTGCTATGGACAGCCCATTGCTGGAGACAACTGTCAGTGGTGCAAGCGATATCATCGTAAACTTCTCAGGAAATATTGGTATCGTGGAAGCATACGATGCAATCACATACCTGACAGAGGTTGCTGGAGACAGCGCAAATATCATATTTGGTACTGTAGATAATGATGTGATGGGTGAGGATGTATGTATCACAATCATCGCAACAGGTATTGAGGACAATGCGGCAACACAGCCGATTATGCAGAATCCTGTAAAGTCTTCTGCTGTAAAGCCGACGGTAGCACCGGTTGGAAAGACTCCTACATATGCGAGCCAGCCAATTACAAGTGTAAAGCCAATGGGAACCGCAACAAAGCCGTCTTTCATGTCTACTCCGGCAGCGAAGCCATCGGTAAGTGCTGATATTTCAAGTGCAGCAAAGCCGGCTCCTGCAAAGAGAGAAACAGGTAATGGCGGTGGAATCAAGATTCCGGATTTCCTCAAGCGTGGATAAGTAAGCAGGAACTAAAGGGACTGTTGTGTTATATGTGCAACAGTCCCTTTTTATAGTATAGAGGGGAGGATATATGGGAGACAGAGAAGAAAAAACGGTGTTGTTTGATGCGTCGATGTTACAGCAATACCAGAGAAATACGACAGGAAAAAGCTCATTAGTTATTGTAGATGGAAATGGAATACAGGAATATAATTTGAGTGAGCTTACAGACGGTGCTTATACCTTCGGGCGGAGCGAGAACAACAGTATCCGGTTGAATTCCGGCATTGTCTCAGGAAATCACGGTGAGATATATTTGCAGGAGGGCAGGTGCTATATCCGTGATAATCACAGTTCAAATGGTTCTTACCTTGCCTATGGTACGCAGTTTATCCAGATGGCACCGGATCAGTATTATGGCGGCGATGGCAGAGATATGATCGTCCGTCTTGGAACGAACCATTCAATGGATGGCATTGATCCGGTACTCCTGTTGTACAATGGACAGCAGAAGGAGGGGCGTTGGAAGACGTATTCCCTGCATGATGGAGATAACAGCATTGGCCGTGCGGCAGACTGTGATATCCGTTTGAAGAATGTTGCGATTTCCAGATACCATGCAGGCGTCCGCAAAGTAAAAAATCAATTTTATGTGTTTGACAATGGTTCTACAAATGGTGTGTTTGTAAATGGAAGCCGGATTGTAAAGCCATATTGTCTGTCAAACAAAGATATCTTTACCATCTTGAATACCACATTTATCTATGATGGAAATGTTCTGTATTACAAGGTGAACCCGGAAGGTATTGCGTTAGAGATCCATGATCTGAACAAGGATGTGCCGGCAAAGGGCGGAAAGAAAACGATTCTTGACAAAGTCAGCCTGAGCATTGAGCCAAATGAATTCGTAGCGATCATCGGAGGTTCCGGTGCCGGAAAGACGACACTGATGACAGCGATGAGTGGATTTGATTCGAAGGTGACCGGACATGTATATTGTAATGGCACGAATCTGCATGAGAACTTCCAGACACTTAAAAATATCATAGGATTTGTACCACAGCAGGATATTATTTATGAGAATATCACGCTTAAGAAGATGCTTTATTATACAGCGAAGATGAAGATGCCGCAGGATACGAGCAATCAGGAAATTGAGGAGCGGATCGAAGAAGTACTTCGTATGGTAGAGCTTTCAGAACATAAGGATACCTATATCCGTCGTCTGTCCGGTGGACAGAAAAAACGTGCAAGTATTGCCGTGGAATTGTTGGCAAATCCGGGGCTTTTCTTCCTGGATGAACCGACATCCGGACTGGATCCGGGAACGGAAGAACATCTGATGCGAACGCTGTCCAAGCTGTCGAAGGAACAGGAGAAAACAATTGTCATGGTAACCCATACGATCAATAATCTTGATCTGTGTGATAAGGTTATTATCATGGGATATGGCGGACGGCTTTGCTACTGCGGAAGTCCGGCAGGTATTAAGGACTTCTTCCGTACAGATGATCTCGTGAAGGTCTATGATATCATCACGGCTGATCCGAAGGGCTGGGAGACGCAGTTTAAGATGTCCGGTATCAATGCGGTAAGCGGACAGGTGCACGAGTCAAACGGCGAGGCAATCAAGCCGAGAACAGTCAGCGGATTTGTGCAGTTAGGGATTCTGGTACGAAGATATACGACTTTGATTATGAACGATGTACAGCGACTGGCATTGATTTTTGGACAGCCGCTGATCATTGGGTTACTTCTGACGTTAGTTGCAGGGCCGGATATCTATCGGAAGTTCACGGAGACACAGTCCATCCTGTTCACGCTGATGAGTGGCGGCATCTGGATGGGACTTCTGAACACGATTCAGGAAGTAAACAAAGAACGTGTTATCTTGAAACGGGAATATATGGGGAACCTGAAGCTGCCGATTTACATGTTGTCCAAGTATATTGTGCAGGGCGTGATATCCTTGATTCAGGCAGTGATACTTGTTTTGACATTTGTATTGATCAAGGGTGCACCGGACTGCAAGGGTGTCATCATCTCCAATGCAACGCTTGAGATGATTGTTTTGATATTCCTTACGATCTATGCGTCTGCAGGTATGGGGCTGCTGCTTTCTTCTATCACGAAGAGCGCAGACCGGGCGATGGCAATAGCACCGTTTGTGCTTATTATACAGCTTATCTTCTCCGGTATTTTGTTTGAACTGACGGGTGCGACAGACAAGATTTCCTATGTGACATTTTCCCGTTGGGCGATGGAATCCATCGGAAGTACCTGCGACCTGAATTTGCTTGATCCACCGGGGCAGGAAGAAAGTGAACAGGTAGAGGATCAGTTTGATGATCTGGTTGCCACCTGTAACGATGCAATTGCAGAGATGCAGGAAGCCTATGACGAAAAGATCAATGAATTGCAGGATGCAGTAGAGCTCTATTCTGCATTGGCAAATAATCCACAGACCTTCGAGGAATACACATCGGAGCCGCAGACAATCGAGTCAGAATATGAGCCGACAGAGACGGAGGACAATAAGATGTATGTGCGTTCCAAGGCAAGAACGGTCCGCTCATGGCTGATCCTGTATGGTTCGACATTCCTGTGCGCAGGAGTAAGTGTATTAGTTTTAAGAAAATTAAAAGATGAACAGAGATAACAGAATAGAATAAGATAAGGGGGATTTGTTTCCCTGTAAAGTGTAAAAAGAGTTGGTTGTCCGTTCATATTCTAAAACAGACCGTTGAAGCACGTCGGTACTTAATGAGTGCGAAGCACGAATTTAGTACCGTTACGTGCTGAACCGAGCGGGAGCGCGTCTGCGTAGAATTGAATGGACAACCAACTCTTTGTATTTTATAGAAGGGAAGTAGAATTTCCCATGACGTTTATGACTTTACGCATATTCTGCTGTGTCGCGAGTTCGAACAAATGTGAGAGAGAGTCGTCCGAATCACTTTCAGAGCTTAGGCTTGTACTTCCGAGTACGGAGATGATATCAACCATGTTCGCGTAGTGGCTGGTGAGTAACTGGTACTCTGCGTAGGATAGAACTTTCTGCAGGCTGTCCGTGTCCGTTGTATCTACATTCTGTAAGGATGACAGAATCGTAGAAATCGGATTTCCATAAGAGGAAAGCAGGCTGCCTGCACTGAAATCGGAAGAAGATGTTCCGTTGAATGCGGAAAGACCGCTCTGCATGGATGTATTTGAATATGTGCTTTGATTCGCTGTAAGTGTGGAAATGGCAGAGATGATCTCTTTGATCTCTGCAAGGATTTCCGCATTTTTTTTCGCTGTTTCGGAAGAAACAGCTGCTTCATTTGCAGTATTGGAATTTCCGCTTGTAGTTGTTCCGGTATTGGAAGCGGCGTTTGCAGAAGAATTTACTGTGACTGTATTTGCAGGAACCGATACACCGGTCTGCATCAGGCTCGTCACCTTGGCAACGTAATTCTGTGTCTCAGTAAATGGAGGTATACCACCATATTTTTTCACATTGCCACATCCGGCATTATAGCCTGCAATCGCAAGCGACTGGTTCCCCTGAAACATATTCAGAAGATCCTTTAGTACGGCTGCACCACCCATGATATTCTGGTAGGCATCGTAAGGATCGGATACGCCATATGCACTTGCCGTGCTTGGCATGAGCTGCATGATACCCATCGCGCCAGCAGAAGAGGTAACATTTGTCTGAAAACCGGACTCTGTATAGGCGATTGCCTTTAAGAGCCGTTCAGATACACCGTATTTGTCGGAGGCTTCCTTGAAGATGGAATCAAGGTTCGTTGTGACAGATGCCTGGTTCAATTTATCGGTTTCTGTGCGAAGCATACCATCAAAATTGGTTGTTGTTTCCGATACGGATTGGGTACGATTCGGCGTTGCAACGGCACTGCTGTCGTTCACATAGCCGACACCTTCGATAAATACCATGATTCCTTCCTCCCTTCGTTTCCTTGATAGATACTTCAAAGGTATCTTAGTTCTGGAAAATTGTCAAGAAAATTCACGTATTATGTTGAAATATTCTCCCAGGTATATAAAGTATAGCGGCTGCACAGGAACCAAGAAAGATAGCTGTACCGAGTGTAGTAAAATGCCATATCTTGTCAAAACAAATCATACACAGACATTCTAGAATAATTGTAATATAGGAATTCATACGAGCTCGTGTAGAATTCATGTTTGTCTGGCATATAGGTTTTCCGATTACAATTCCTGCGAGAATGATACCATATATGGATAGTTTAATATATAAGCCGGGAAGAATGGGTAGTGTCAGCAACCATAAGAAAAACAGTCCATAAATGGTGCTGTATAGCAGACAGCGTATATGGGATTTTGCATGGAAACCTCCGATATGATTTCGTAAAAACAAGAATGAAATTAAAAAGTAAACCATACCCAAAATGCGATGCGTAAAACAGGAATATATCAGAAAAAAGAAGAAGGGAATGCAGAGATTTAGCAAACATTCAATACCATAAGATACTACTGCAATATCATCTTTTGTAACAGTATTTTTGGTGGATAGAGATATTAATTTTTTGGCTAGTCGATGAGCGAAAGTTTCAATCATATTGGTTCTCCTATGTTCAGGATATATCGTAGCACGAGGAAAAGAAAAAAATGCATAAAAAAAGTATAAAGAGTGTCGTTCACACCCATCAGGATGTCGTTCGCACCACGAGGGATTGAAACTTTTGATTTTTGTGTTATGTTGAAAAAACAGAGGGACTCGAGTAATAAAATCTGCGAATTACAAAGGAAGGGGGATAATGCTATGGCAGAAAGAAAACAAATATCAAGGGTGGCAGATCTGCTGCGGAAATCAGTAGAAGCAGTAGCAGAGAAAAAAGCAAATGCAAATTGCTTTGGCTTTATGTATGAGCCAAAGAGACCAGAAAAATTAGTTAAAAAGTAAAAAAGAGGAGGTACATGTATTATGCAAAAAGTAAATAAAGTAAAACGGTTTATCACAATGACTGCGATGGCAGCCATGCTGTCAATTACAGGATTAGGGGTAGCACAGAAAAACGCACAGGCAGCAAATATAACGGATGAGGCGTGGTCATTTTCGTTAGATGTTAATTCCAATGTTTTTCGCCATGTTCAAGGTAGAAATAAAACAGATCCTAGCAAGATATATATTTATTGGAGTGCCACTTATGGAGGAAATTTAAGTCAGATACAGGTTTATGCATGCGGTGCGAGTACCAAAGCTGGAACGCCTCAAAATGCATCCAGAAGCAATCCAAAGAATAATCCAATTTATGGATTTATGTACGGAGCAGGTAAGTATTCGCTTACAAACTATGTATATGAGTTAGGAATGCCATATGCGCGTCCTGGGATGAAATCAGTGAAGGGATCTGGAACCGCACAGGGCTTATGGAGTCCAGATAGCGCAGGTATATATAAGCAAATTCCATAGAAATTGGAAGTACACGTAGACGGAAAATGAATAAATAAAGGAGCGATCATTACTTGTGGTGGAAAATTCTATCACAAGTAATGATGAAGTATTCTGATAGAAATCCTGGATATGCAAAGTTTGATATATTATCTAAAATATGCGTCTATGATACAGCCATGATGCAACTATGATACATATATTTTCTATAATGATAAGTATCAAAAATAAAAGCAGGGAGGGGGATAATGACATGAAAAAGAAAATATGGATACTTCTGGTAGGCATACTTGTATTGACTTTTGGTGTATTTGTAATTGGCGTATGGAAAAGGAATACAGATGGTAAAAATGAAAATTCGATTGTAACCGCTGATATGTCTAAAGTTGCTACAGTAGGAGATGCTGATGTTAATGGAGAAAATACAACAGAAGAATTGGATGACGGGGAAGTTTATTCCGAACAATTAAAGAAAAATCAGGATTTGATTGAGGAATATGGAAATATTTTTCCTAAGAGCAGTTCTCCGATTTTTAATGGATATCGGTATATGATAAAAGAGTTCCAAATATATGACAGCTATGACAAATTTAAAAAGAGTATGTATTATAATTCGGATTATGAGTATTATGAGCCAAATCTTGGAACGGAAGAAGGAAAATTAAGTTTTTTATATGCAGAAGTAGAGATAACAAATATAGATGAATATGAAAAAACATTTGGAACAGGAAATTTAGATTTGATCTGTGCGGAAAATGAGAAGCAGGATAAAGACGGGTATGAGGCATGCCCATCAGATAATTGTTATGCAAGTAAGGTTGAGAATTGGCGGGAACTGAGTTCTAAGCAATGGGATAAATTCACATTACAGGAAGGAGAATCTGTCACATTAAAAATTGGAATGGGAATTACATATTGGTCAGAAGATCAGGGGTGGGCAAGTATTGATGAAGTATTTGAACATCCAAGATATTATTTATCAGTTTATGGAAACGCGCCTATGAATGGGCAAGGTTCAGATCTTCGGAAAAATTTAGCTCATATTTATATTGAGTTGGAAGATTACGGAAATGAAGCAGGGAAGTGATGTTTTATGAAGAAAAAAATGATAATGGGAATTCTGATACTTCTGGTATTACTCGTAGTGTTTGCTTTGCGAGTCAGATATGTGAATGTGACGGCAAAGCTTCCGGAGATCCGTGAGATCCCACAGGGACAGACGGTAGATTATGAAGGTATATCATATACGGTTGTAGGAGCAGAACTTTGGAGGTATGAACAGTTTTTTGCCGAACACGACGGATTAGATGATTATAATGACTCAAATTTTGAGGATGATACAGCCTGTGTACTATTGGTTCAATATCAAATCGAAAAAAATAAAGAGGAGTCTCTGCTGCATGTGGATATGCCGATTCGATATGCCTATCAATACAATGGAATAGATCCATTTATGCTACAGGATATGAATCCGTCTCTGTTGAATGGAACCTTTGCGAGCGGAGATATTCTGACGATTCCATACGAGGTTTATAGGATAAATCTGCGGGAGATGACGTGGAGACAGATTTGTAATCTGGATATGTCCTATTCTGTCATACTTGGAACCTATCCGGTAAAAACGGAGATAAAGATTACAGATATTGAGAAGAAGGGAGCGTGGTAGGGATGTGTACGATTGTACAAACAGAGCTAAAGAAAGCTTTTTCGTCTTTTTGTTTTTTATTTTCCCTTTTATTTGGGGCGGTTACCTGTATATTGCAGTCTTTGTGGTTTTATAAACATGTATATAGATCAAATCTGTCAATGCTTGCATATGTATCTGGATTGTCCAATGAAGATCCCAAATATGGAGAATGGTATGCAACCCGTCTGCTGGAGGGGTGGCTGGGATGTGAGTCGTACTCTTCGTATAAATCTTTCTTTCTGCTGGCACTTCCTCTGATTGCCGTTATACCATATGGAATATCGTTGCTTCAGGATTGGAGATCTGGTTATGTGATGCAGATGCTGGTACGTTGTGGGAGAAAACAGTATATAACAGCCAAGAGTATTGCAGTATTTTTGAGTGGAGGTGTTGTGATCGCTGTTCCGATGTTGGCAAGTCTGATCGTGAATCTCTGTTATCTTCCGGCAGCAGGTATTGATATGCTTTCGATGCAGGGACAATTGATTGACCGGAATATGTGGGTAAACTTATATTATGATTCTCCGATAGTGTATGCACTTTGTTATACAATAGTGCTGTTTTTATATGGCGGTATCTATGCGATAATTTCAGTGATCTGTACTGGTTGGCTGGATAATCGGTTTGCAATCTGGATTTTTCCTCTTATGCTGCATTGCATGTTGAATTATGGGGTTTATAATCTTTTCCCGGAAATTTCCGCCTATAACCCAGCAATCTTTCTTGATCCAGGGCAAACGGTATCGTCGAATACGACTTTTGGGATAGTGGTAACAACAATTGTAATCCTGGCAGTGGAAGGGATGCTGTTATGGCTCTCAAACCGTCGGCGGGACTTCCTGTAGGAGTGTGTGGGGTGATATTGATTAAGAGAGGAGCACAGGGAAAATGGAGATAAAGTTAGAACATGTGACAAAGAAGATAAAGGGAGTTCCGGTATTGCAGGATGTGACAAAGACATTTACCGGGGGCTGTATCTATGGTTTAAGTGGCAAGAATGGCTGTGGGAAAACGATGCTGATGCGGACGATGGCAGGACTGATCTATCCGACCAGCGGAGTTGTGAAGATCAATGGAAAGACGCTCGGAAAGGATATTTCTTTTCCGCCAAGTATGGGACTTCTGATTGAGAATCCTGCGTTTCTGCGGGGATATACCGGCTTGGAGAATCTGGAGATACTGGCGAAGGTGCAGGGCGGTGTGCCGCAGGACGAAATCCGGGCGACGCTGGAACAGGTTGGGCTTGCCCCCGACGACAGACGGAAGTATTACAAGTATTCGCTTGGTATGCGTCAGAGGCTTGGAATCGCAGCTGCAATTATGGGAAAACCGGATATTATCCTGCTGGATGAACCAATTAATGCGATCGATGCGGAAGGTGTCAGCGTGATCCGGGATGCCATCCGGGCGCTGATGGACGACGAACGGATTATCATCATTGCCTGTCACGACAAAGAGGAAATGGAGTATATGGCGGATACGGTTTTGCATATGTCAGAGGGACGGTTGGAGGAGGAAGCATGATATGAGATTATTGCACTTCTTGGAATATGATATCAGTGAGGGACTGATCCGGTTTTGGAGAAGGTATCTGTGGCTTATCGTGCTTGTCTTTATTACGTGTCTTTTGCTCGACCGGGCAAGTGGAGATTATCTGGGAATGTATGGTGAAAGCTGGTCACCGCTTGGGTATATGGTCAATGCGTTTTGGGGGCAGAGACCATTTCATTTTAACCAGAATACACCGGATCAGTTCAGACTTCCACTGGCTTGGATTCTGCAGTATATTCTGCTTGCATACTGTATTGGAAATTATGTGGAAGAGGATATGCATGGTTTTGGCATGCAGCTTATGTTGAAGAGCCGGAGCCGTGTGTTATGGTGGAGCTCGAAATGTATCTGCTGTGTCTGCATCAACCTGTTTTATTTTCTGCTGCTCTATGGCATGACATACGGATATGCATGGATTTCAACCGGGAACATGTCGATTTCCGGTCAGAAGATAGCACTTTCTCTTTACTATGGAGAGGAGGTGGCAGATACCCCGGTGTCAGAGCTTATTTGTATGGCGGTGCTCCTTCCTGTGCTGGCAGGTATCGTGCAGTCCATGATACAGCTTCTGTTATCCCTCTATATGAATAGTGCAGCGGTAATGAGCGTGATTACATTTATTCTGGTGCTGTCAGCGTATTATGGAAATCACTTTTTGGTGCATGGATATGCGATGGTGTGCAGGTATTATTCTGACAGTCTGTATCCACAGGATGTGGTGCTTACGACTACGTTTGGGATTCCATATCTCATTTGCCTGATTGTGGGATTGGTCGGATGTGGATATGGAATCATACGAAAGCGAAATATTATTTGGTGAAAGAACTTTATTTTTGCATGAATCTTGACATATGGGCACGAACAGACGGAAGATAGCTTCTGCCAACTGACTGCCATGTATTATTGGAGAGGTGAAGGTTATTTTTTATCAGAGATTGAACGTGCAATATATTTACAATACAAGATTTGTGACAACGAACAAAGTTTGATGAAAGCTTATTCATTATTTCATCTAATGATATACGTTCGATGTATATGTTGTCTGTTGTTACAATTAATGTATTGTTTTTTTCTTTTGATATGCTGATGATGTTTGTATATGGAATCCTTATATAAGTCTGGTCGTTTTGATAGTAATAGTAATCATCGCTATGTAGTTGCAGGTATGCATCCATACAGGGGGTGAGAACTTCCAGTGTAATCGGTTTCAGAAGATAATTGAAGGCACGTACAGAATAACCATCAAAGACGTATTCCTGAAAATTAGTTAGGAATATGATATCGCCAGAGTATTGAAGTTCTCGAAGCTTTTTGCAGATTATGATTCCGTTTTCACTGCTGGATGTATTTGGCAGCTTTATTTCTATGTCAGCAAAAAGTAAATCAAAAGATTGAGCGTGATACATGCGAATCAGGGAACTTTCATTTTGCACCCAGACAATTTCGAATGTGTGATGGTATAAATCTGCATATTGTTCTAGTGCATGTTTTGTCTGCATAAATTCTGATGGTGTATCTTCCAATATTATAATTCGTAAATGCATGTTAGTGTTCCTCCGTTGGTAGTTGTATTATAACCTCAAATTTATCATTGGATGGGTTTAGTGTGACAAAACCATTTGCTCGTTCTACAATCTCCTCGATTCGTTTCAAACCGATTCCATGATTTATAATATTTGTCTGCTTGCTGGTTTTTAGCTTGCCATTTTTATCTATGACATAATCACCGATACAACTATTTTCCATGTAAATAGACATCATACAGTTAAAGGGCTTGATCTGGAAAACAATATATCGTTTATCAGGTTCTTTTATTTTCGTACAGGCTTCGATTGCATTGTCGAACAGATTGCCAATCAGCGTACATAATTGAATATCATCAATCAGGATGTCTTTTGGAAGAAAGATGCTATGTGTGGTTTTGATATGCTGTGCATGTGCATAGGAAAGTTTGTTTGTAACAATACAATCAATCGGAATATTTCCACTGGAAATAATACGATGTGTCTGATTTAATTTATCTGTGTAGGTGTCGATATAGCTGCAGGCTTTCTCGTATTGCTTTTCGTGTAACATGGCTGAGATGACAGTCATATGATTTTGCATATCATGTTTGATTGAACGCAGCTCTTCTACAGAGGAAACAACCTGTTCGTATTGCTTAAGCTCCATTTGTTGTATAATATTTTCTTCCGATAAACGCTGGTTTTGTTCCTGTGTGGTTCCAAGGGTGTATACATAAAGAACAAAGGCAAAAAACAAAAATAATACCAGAAAGAAAATAACGGATAGAAATCGGTCGTTGTTGCTTTGATCTGGTGTATATTCTGTCAATTGCCGGATCAAAATAGCCTGAAGGATGGCAATACATAAGAGCGACAGCAGAATAAAGGCAAGTTTTTCCCGAAAAGGCAGACGGAATGTCTGGTTGTTTATACAGAGCAGAATCAAAGTAAATAAGAATAATATCGAGATGTAAATTAAAGTAAAAGGAATTCGCAGCATACCATTTGGAAGGAGCGCTGACAGGTCAATATCCAAAAATGCAGTTGGAACAATCGTGGTCACAGCATCTGCAAGAATGGTTCCGATGGCATAGAGGACAGACCAAAAAAGTAATGTGATCGGCTTATTCTCAAAGAATAAAAAACCATATATAAAATGAATTCCAATAAAAAATAACAGAATAAAAATAGTCGAACATGAAAATTTTTTCAGAATAAGCAACAAGACTGCCTGTGAGAATAAACAAAGAATTTGGAGTGGATAAGAATAAGATAATTCTTTTTTTTCAAGTTTATTATTAAATAATAAAAATAATATAGCAACTTCCAATAAATTGATTACGAATTCCCACATAAAGATATCCCCCTTTGTTACTTTGATTCATAGTATACTACATAAAGTCGATTCCTGAAACCAGATATTGTATTTATACGGCATTTGGGGTAAAATGCCTATATACTTAGTCATTCGGGGGACGAAGAAATGAGATACATTGCAACTGGACAGGAAGTGTTCAGAATTGATGAATTTGCAACTAATGTAATAGGAATTCCGCAGCTTGTACTGATGGAGCGCGCGGCACTTCGGATCGCGGATCATGTCAAGGAACGATTCCCGGCAGGCGCGCATGTCCTGATCGTAGTTGAGAGTGGAAATAACGGCGGCGATGGAATCGCAGCCGGAAGAATCCTCATGATGGAAGGATACGATGTCGAGGTCTACTGGGTAGACGGATTGAAGTCTGCCAGCACTGGTTTCGATGCACAGTATGCGATTGCCAAGAAGCTGAATATGAAGTTTGTGGATGAGCTTGTGAATGCCGGATATGATGTGATCATCGACGGCATCTTCGGTGTTGGTCTGTCACGTGCTGTGATGGGTAAGCAGGCAGAAGTGATCAAGGCATTAAACGATATGGAGGGTTACAAGTTAGCCATCGATGTGCCATCCGGAATTGATGCGACAACCGGGTTCCTGCTCGGCACGGCGTTCCATGCGGATGCGACAGTGACCTTTGGACTTATGAAGCTCGGACTTCTCATGGGTATGGGATATGAGTACGCAGGTGAGGTGTCCGTGGTAGATATCGGATTCCCGAAGCAGGCGATTGATTTTGTAGAGCCAAGGTTATACACCTATGATGCAAAGGATGTAGAGGAACTGCTCCCGCATAGAAAGAGGGATTCCCACAAGGGAACCTATGGCAAGGTCGGAATCATCGCAGGCAGTAAGAATATGGCAGGTGCGGCACTGTTTTCCGCGGAGGCTGCTTACCGTATGGGCTGTGGATTGGTGCGCGTGTGCACCGTAGAGGAGAATCGCGAGATCATCCAGTCGAGACTCCCGGAAGCATTGCTTACGACATACAAAGAAGACGACATCGACACGATGCGCAGTGCGATGAAGACAGTCATGGGTTGGGCAGATGTGCTTGTGTTAGGTCCGGGACTTGGAACCGGGGAAGCAGCGCAGTATCTGGTTGATAAGGTACTTCGTAGCTTTGATGGCACGGTTGTCTTAGATGCCGATGGAATCAATGTGTTATCCGAGCATATGGATCTGTTCGAGACGATACATTCGAAGCTCATTCTGACACCGCATCTGATGGAGATGTCAAGACTTACGAATCAGTCTGTGACAGATATCAAGGCGAACAAATACGATCTTGCGAGAGAGTTTGCAAAGCGTCACAACGTGGTCGTTGCATTAAAAGATGCGCGCACGGTGGTGTCCGATGGCGGGCTTCAGGCATATATTAATATAACAGGTACAAACGGCATGGCAACAGGCGGATCCGGTGATGTACTGACCGGAATTATCGCAGGCCTTCTGGCACAGGGCATGGATCGGTTTGAAGCGGCAAAGCTTGGTGTCTGCATGCATGGGATGGCAGGGCAGGCTGCCGCAGAAGAAAAAGGACAGTACAGCATGATTGCCGGAGATATTGTACGAAGCATCGAGCAGATCATAGCAAAAGAAGCAGCAGAGTAAAAGAAAGGCTGGAAGATACGCAGTTTGATAATATAGTTTTATTTGATTGCATACACAGAAGAATTGTTGGAAATACTTGTAATAGTTTGAACAACAATAGGAGTGTGAAGGCATTGATTATCAGACGTGGAGATATTTATTATGCAGACCTGCGTCCGGTCGTTGGATCTGAACAGGGCGGTGTCCGTCCGGTACTTATTATTCAGAATGAAGCGGGGAACAAATACAGTTCCACCGTAATTATTGCGGCGATTACGTCGCAGATGCACAAGGCGAAGCTTCCAACACACGTAGAACTTGATTCCAGGTATTGCGATATTGCCAAGGATTCTGTTATACTGTTAGAACAGGTGCGCACGATCGATAAACAGAGGCTGAAAGAAAAAGTCTGTCATCTGGACAACACGATTATCCGTCGTGTGAATGAGGCGTTGCGTATCAGTTTAGAATTATAAAAGGAGAAACAATAACTATGTCACAAAGTGGGCCCAGTGGTTTTCGAAAGTTTTTTTCGAAGAAGGTGGACGAAGACAAAGTAGAAGAAGAGATTCTTTCCATGGTTGAGGAAGGACATGAGCAGGGTTTGATCGAAGAAGGCGAGATGGAACTGATTAACAACATCTTTGAGTTCGGAGACAAGGAAGCGAAGGATATCATGACACCGCGGCAGAAGATTGTTGCCGTAGAGAATACCCAGACGGTGGAGCAGGCATTGCAGCTTGCGGTAGAAAATAGTTTTTCAAGATATCCTGTTTATGAGGAAGATCTGGATAATATCATCGGACTTGTACATATCAAAGATTTGATTGCGGTCTATATGAAGGATCCGAAATCACCGATTGCGGGAATGGTTGACAAAGCAATTGTCACACATCCGACGAAGGATGTATCAGAGCTTCTGCAGCGAATGCAGCGGGAGAAGATCCACATGGCAGTCGTGGTGGATGAATATGGTCAGACCGAGGGTATTGTCACAATGGAGGATATCTTAGAGGAAATCGTGGGTAACATCTTAGACGAACACGATGAGGAACAGCCGGAGGAGATTCAGAAAAAATCCGAGGACGAATATCTGGTCGATGGGGGAGCCACGTTAGAAGATCTGGAGGATCTGCTCGGAATCGAATTCCCGGATGAGGATTTCGAGACGGTAAACGGGTTCCTGCTCTATGAGCACGGACGGTTGCCAGAAGAGGGAGAATCCTTTAAGATAGAATATCAGGGGTATGAATTTATCCCGGTAAAAATAGAAGATAACAGGATTATTACTGTTAAAATCACGAAACTAAAGGAAGAGGAGTAACAAACAATGTCAGGACATTCAAAATTTGCGAACATTAAGCACAAGAAAGAGAAAAACGACGCTGCAAAGGGAAAAGTATTTACGATCATTGGTCGTGAGATCGCAGTTGCCGTAAAGGAAGGCGGACCGGATCCAGCGAACAATAGCAAGTTGCGTGATGTCATTGCAAAGGCAAAAGCAAATAACATGCCAAACGACACGATTGATCGTGGCATCAAGAAAGCAGCCGGTGATGCAAATTCCGTAAACTATGTAACGATTACATATGAAGGTTATGGCCCAAGCGGAACAGCAATCATCGTAAATGCGCTTACCGATAACAAGAACCGGACAGCATCCAATGTAAGAAATGCATTTACAAAGGGTGGCGGAAATGTCGGAACCACTGGTTGTGTATCTTATATGTTTGATGAGAAGGGACAGATTATCATCGCGAAAGAGGACTGCGATATGGATGCAGATGATCTGATGATGATCGCACTTGATGCAGGTGCAGAAGACTTCAATGAGGAAGAAGACAGCTTTGAGATTTTAACTTCTCCGGAAGAGTTCACTGCTGTACGTGAAGCCCTCGAGAAAGAGAATATCCCGATGGCTGAGGCAGACGTTACAATGATTCCACAGAACTACGTAGAGCTTACATCGGAGGATGACATCAAGAAGATGAACCGCATCCTTGATATGCTTGAAATGGATGACGACGTGCAGGACGTGTACCACAACTGGGATGAGTAAAAAAATGCGGCTTGCCAGCATTTTTTTACGAAGACCTTTCTTGCCGGCATAAGCTGGTAAGAGGGATGAGAACAATCCGTTTTTAACGGCGGAGCCGGCAAGAGGGATGATAGAGAATCGTACTTGATGGCGGAGCCGGCAAGAGGGATGAATAAAGGAGAAACATGCCACTTATAATTATTTTTTTTATTTGGTATGGCATCTATGGCAGAAACAATCCGAAGATATACAGTAAGTTGCATAACAAGCTTGGCTGGGTGATTGCAATCTGTATTTTGTTTGGTGGCCTGTCTGGTTTTAGCTCCTTGTTTGGCGGACTTTTGACAGTTTCGATTGTGCTGGCTTTTTTTGGAGCACCAATCTGGCTTGTCGCATGGCTGATTGCCAGATCCTCCAAGGGGAAGGCAAAGCAGAAACAAAATGATTATGACTACTATAAGAATCATTACAGCCAGTCGGACGCAAAAGCAGGAACAACCGTCACAGGACTGACAAGAGCAGTACCAAAGCGAAGAAAGATTATTCAAAAATTTAATCAGAAATATGATCTGTATTTGACCGATGAAGAGATCAACCGGATCGTTGATGCATCCTATATGTCAAACTGCTGGGAGCGGGAGATCTTAGACATGGATCAGAAATACGATACGATTGCACAGTGGTATCGTGGAGATTCCGCATGGCTAAGAGCATACCTGCATGCATTTCCGGTGCAGAACGTGACATCGGATTTTGAGAGTCAGAGAAGTATCTGTCTCGATACATTTTATCAGATATTTGCGGAGATCGATCCGGGCAAGTATGAGAGTGTAGAGAGCTGCGTCAGGGAAATCAACCGGCGGTTCATGACGAACTTCGATGATATTACATTTTCAATCGCACATCGATTCCTTGCAGATAACGGATATTCCTTCTCCCTGCCACGCTATGACATGCATGGTGCGAAATCGGATATTGACAGACTGAAGGATAAATATGACCGGGAATCCGGAAGCACAGCTTCTTATTCCTCGGCAGATCGAAGAGAATATACAAAAATGCGCCAGCCTTAAGCTGGCGCATTTTTGTGCATTAAGCCGTCATGTGGGAATTCCTATATGACGGCTTATGTTTATCGAGCCGATGGTATAGTATGGAATTACTGTATCTGTACCAGACTTGAACAATGCCGGTTTCCCTGATTATCCTCGAAGATAAACATACCATAATATTCCTCGCCCGCGATCAGATCGCCGCGTACAGGATGGAAGCCTTCTGATATTGGGAAATAGTTGTAATTGATCGTCAGGTCTGCCCAGTCGGTCTCGTTCAGGTTCGTTAAATCCTCGGTAGAGGTGTATTTGTGACTGAAATATCCAAAAGCAACATTTTCATAATCGTTAATATCGATTTCGTAACGGTCAGGGAAGATCTCATTTCCTTCGGTCTGAATATAATTATCAATCGGATAGACTCCTAAGATCTGACCTTCCGGATGCTCTGCGGTGACCTCCAATACGAAGTAGGCATAGACTGCATCGTCACCCTCGATATCGTCATTGTACAGAATACTTGAGAGCAGGTAACGGGTATAGGTATCTGTCTTTTCCTGTACGGTATACATAAGCTCGTACATCTCCGAAGTCGTGTCGTTCTGCATATATGTAATCTGTCCGTCAAAATCAGCTGTGAGCATGCCGGTTCCATCGTCTGTTACTGCCGAGCTTAATGCAACCATATCGTAAAGATCCGGATTCTCCGGATCTTTCTTGGAGATTATAAAATATGCATTCTGAAGTGCAGCTTTCTGATCCTCCTGCAATGTGACGGAGAACGAAGCATCATCATTCAAAACCGGCACCAGGGAATCGGGATCCCATGCGACAGCGAATGCATCGGTGTCGGTCAGCATTCCTGCAAATTTTGCAATGTAGGAAGTGTAATTTGCGGCAAAATCAAATGTCTGATACATAGGAATAAGCTGGGAGGCGTGATTCTTTGTATAGTACGGATGGTAGATGGAGACGCCGGATATCTTATCTTCATTTGCATCGGAATACACAATGAATGAATCCAATGCACCCACCAAAGCAAGCGCTTCCGGCTGAAATACAGCCTGCAGATGCTTGGCATAATCCATCAGGTCAACAACATCATAGGAGCCTTCCGCATAAGAAAAATCCGCGGCAATTTCCTTGGAGTTTTTCCGGAAGGAGGAATACTTGGAGTAGGTTGACTCACTGAAATCTTCCCCAACCTTCGCGAAAAGGTTGTTCAAAGCAGTTTCGACTGCTTCAGTCTGACTCAGATCCATAACGGAGAGACAGATTGGACAATATGCAAACGGTATGCTGCTTATATAGTCCGTCGTCTCATCCATATAGGAATCCACGATAGCGGTTCCGATTTCTTTTCCGGACTGCAGGGGAGCAATATCCTTCAAAAAGTCATAGTACCAGCCGGAACCGGGTTCTGATTCCTGTGATGCAATCATGTAATTTGCATATGGTGTCAGTGTGTGTGCAGTTTCGATGTTCGCCATAAGACAGGCATCAAAACCGATAAATTCCAGTTTGTTATCATCATGGAACGGTGAATTCGCAAATGCATCAGAAAGTTCATTCAAGGTCAGGCTGTCGTTCGTTGTCTCGTCATAGCCGTATCCGAAGAATGCACCACCACCGTGATTCCATAGGATGACTCCATAGGTCTCAGCCGGATAATTCGTATAACCATAATTTAAGAATTCGGAAAGTGTATCCGGATTCCCCATGTTCGAAGCAGAGGATGATTCTAACTGCTCGAGTTTTCCGCCTTTTATCAGGAAGGTTGTATTGGAATCCTCTGGAATATCGCGATCCTGCCAGTTAGAACATCCACCCGTGTAGAGAAGGACATTCATCGAAGTGTCGTCAAATCCGGAATCAAGCATCTCATCAATATCGGTCGAAGCCGCGCCGTGTTCACTTTCGAGATCAGAGCCGACCATATAGATCATGATCGTTTTCGTTCCTGCCGCCCCCTGTGGAGGTTCTGTGGTTGCAGTCTCTGTCGTTGTGTGCGTGGTTGTCTGATTGGTTGTGATATCCGGATCGTCGTTGGTTAAATCCTTGACCGGACGATTGCGGACGATAAGCGTGATACCGATAGCAAGAACAACCGCAAGTCCTCCGATTCCTGCAAAGAGTGGCCATTTCTTTTTCCCTTGTTGGTTCGGAGGGGATGCCGGTGAAGTCTTGGCTTGCACCGGCTGCCCGCTGTACATCTGCTGATTATTATATGGTTGTTGACTGTACCCCGGTTGCCCACCATATGGTTGTTGCTGGTAGTACGTCTGCTGTCCGTTATATGGTTGTTGTCCGCTGTATATCTGCTGATTATTATACGGCTGTTGCTGATTATCCCCCTGTTCACCATTGTATGACTGTTGCTGTCCGCTGTACAATTGCTGTCCGTCATACGGTTGTTGCTGGTTGTATGTCTGCTGTCCGTTGTACATCTGCTGTCCGCGAAAGGATGGCTGCTGGTATTGTATCTGCTGTCCGTTGTAGGGCGCCTGCCCACCATACGATGGATCCTGCCAGCCGCAGACCGGACAGATGCCATATTGATTTAATGCATGTCCGCATGCTTTACAATTCATAGGAAACCTCCTGAAATATGATAAATAAACTATAGCATAGATTCGAGAAATCGTGTAAAAAAATTTCCATTTTTAACAGATTATGCTAGAATAAATTTAATTATGGGATATGAGAAGAGATAAGTTTGAAATACATAGAAAATAGGAGGAATTATGGAAGTTACAGAGGTGAAAGAAATAACGCAGAAGGTGATTACGCAGGCATCAAGGGTTGTTATCTCCGGGGAGGCAGTTGTCGAGAAGCTTCTGGTGGCGCTGCTTGCGGGCGGACATGTGCTCTTAGAAGATCGTCCGGGAAGCGGAAAGACGACACTTGCCAAGACATTTGCAAGATTGCTGGATGTAGAACAGAAACGTGTGCAGTTTACACCGGATCTGATGCCGAGTGATATTACAGGGCTAAATGTGTATAGCCAGAAGGATGGCGAGTTTCATCTGGTGAGAGGCCCGGTATTTACAAATGTTCTGCTTGCCGATGAGATCAACCGTGCGACGCCACGGACACAGGCGAGTCTGCTCGAGGCGATGGAGGAAAAGCAGGTGACGATCGATGGGGAGACATTGCCGCTTGCAGAACCGTTCTTCGTGATTGCGACGGAGAACCCGATCGAGACAACCGGAACCTATCCGCTTCCGGAGGCGCAGATTGATCGTTTCATGATGAAGCTTTCGATGGGACAGCTTGACACACAGGCAAAGCTGCGCGTGATGGAAACCTTCATGGGAGAACATCCACTTCTTTCGCTGAAGCCGGTTTGTACAGCAGAGCAGATTTTAAAGATGCGGGAGGCTGCAAGAACGGTAACTGTACATCCGTGTATCCGGGAATACATCGTCCGGATCGTGGAGGACATCGGCATGGATCAGGGAGTCATGACAGAGGTCAGCACGCGTGCGATGCTGGCACTTGTCCGTGCAACGCAGTGTTATGCGGCGATGCAGGGAAGAACGTATGTGATACCGGATGACGTGAAGCTGCTTGCTCCATGTGTGCTGGCACATCGCCTTCTGACGTATGGAAGTACAAAGGATAACCATGAACGTATGCAGAAGATCATAGCGATGGTCGAAGTACCGGTGGAGGAGTGGAAACAGTGAATCTGATTGTTGCACTTGTGATTGCGAGTCTGGTTTATATTGTGCAGAAACGTCTGTATGCGAAGTGGTGGAACCAGAATCTCGATGTGACAATTTCATTTGAGGATACATGTGTCAGAGAAGGGGATGCGAGTGCCCTGACAGAAGTCATCTACAATGGGAAGTTTCTGCCTTTGCCTGTCTTTCACGTCAAATTCTCAACCAACCGTTCCTTTCAGTTTGCGGATACGGAAAATACAGTCGTGACCGACAGCTATTATCGAAACGATGTGTTCTCTGTGCTTGGCTACCGGAAGATTACGCGACGTCTGCCATTCCAGACCGGAAAACGGGGGTTGTTTGGCATACCAAGTCTGAATATGACGGCACGTGATTTCTTTATGACGACGAATTTCGCATATAGCCGGAAAGCTGATGCGTGGCTGTATGTACTGCCGAAACGTGTGGTATCTCCGGAGCTTTCGATGTTTTGCACGCATTTGCTGGGGGAGCTTGAGACAAGACGAAACCAGATGGAGGATCCTTATACATTCCGGGGAATCCGGGAATACACCTATGGTGATACCTATGGGAAGATCAACTGGAAAGCAACGGCGAAAGCGTCAAAGCTTATGGTAAATATGTATGGTTATACATCTGAACAGCGTGTGCGGATTTTGCTCAATCTGGAAACCAATATCATGGTAAAGACCGAATATTTGCAGGAAATGAGTATCCGTATGGCGGGAACGATTGCGGATTATTTTCTGCAGCATAAGGTGTCGGTGGAACTTGTATCAAACGGGGTTGACTGCGTGACCGGATCCTGTGAGCGTGTGGAAGCCGGTACGTCGATAGAGCATGGAATGACAATCGACAAATATCTGGCACGTATCCGGGAAAATGCAGGGATTGATGCGTTTATGCAGCTGGTAGATAACGAGATACAGCAGATCGAAGAGCAGGTAACGTATGTGATTATTTCTCCCTATTACAAGGAGGATCTGCTGATAAAGCTTGATTATATGCACAAAAATCACCCGGAGCTGCACATGGCAGTTCCGTATTATGATATTCAGGAGAAGACCGGATGGCGTGGCTATATGCAGGGTGTGGAGGTGAAGTGGAATGAAATCTAAATTGTTACAGATCACGAAGCTTCTGCATCTGTTATATGAATGGCTTTGCTGCAGTCTGTGTTTTGCCTTTTTTGAAGTGGTGCTTTTGAAACAGGATGTGCATTACTTTCTGCTTCCAATCACGGGTGCGATGTTTGTGTATTCATATATTCTGCGGGAGAAGGCGGGGCATTATGTATGGCTGTTTGCCGGACATGTGGTGCTGCGGCTGCCGATGTTCCTGCTTCCGGTATCGATGGAGACGCAGTGGTTTTATTTCCTGATACCATGTTATCTTCTTGGGGCATCTGTGAAAAGCACGTGGCAAAATAAAAGAAAGCAGATGGATGAACTTCCGTGGCCATCTTTCCTGCTTTGTCTGATTGTGTATCTGGTAAGTGATTATCTGTCGGTGATAGGGTTGCATATCTATGCATATGTGACAGCGTTGTGTCTGCTTTTTCTGTATCTTGCACTTGTGTATACCGATGGCATGGAGAATTATCTGGACGCGACCAGTCATGTATCAGGAATTCCGATCCGGCAGATACTGTCTGTAAATACGATCATGGTTGGTGCGATTATTCTCTGTCTGACGCTTGGACTTGTACTTGGGGAAGTGTTTGATTTTCGCAGAGTGATTGCATTGATCGGGCAGGCGATACTGGCAGTGGTTCGTGTAATCGCGATGGTAATCGGACTTTTCTATCACTATATAAGCTTCTGGTTCCGCAGTGGAGAGGCGGAGGTGAGCGAGCATCAGGAATTTGACGATGGGGGTGTGCCGGCGGGGATTCGTTCCATTGGACAGACGCTCGAGCCGGTGTTATATGTCGGACTCATTTGCCTTGGAGTATTTATCGCATATAAGCTGCTGGTGCGGTTCGTGCGGTTCTTAATGTCCAGACGCAATCTCTCGACCGATCAGGTGGAATTGGTTGTGGTAAAAAGGAAGAAAGAGGAACAACGGACGCGTGCGGAGGAGAAGCAACGGTTTCTGTCGCGCAGGCAGCGGGCAAGGCGATGCTACAAGGACTGTATTGAGCGCTATCGTTACGACATCGCATTGGACCAGTCAAAAACCGGACGGGAAATCGAGAAGGAATTAAGTGAGCAGTCGCTGGCAGATGTGACGGAACTGACACGTTGCTACGAGGATATCCGTTACGGAGAGACGGAGGTAGACCGGGCAATGCTGCAGAAGATGCGGCGGTTATCCAGCCGGTAGAACCGGACGAGTTTTGACAGAATGTGCCATAAAATGGATTGAATAATCGGAGTGCTTATGCTAAAATTAAAGTAACTTTGTTACGAGACTTTTAGAGTCGGATATGGGAGGACAAAAAACATGAAGAAAGTGGCTTATATTGCATCGGAGTGCGTACCATTTATCAAGACTGGCGGACTTGCAGATGTTGTTGGTACACTGCCGAGGATATTTGATAAAAAGGAGTATGACGTGCGTGTCATCATTCCGAATTATATGTGCCTGCCGGCAAAATTCAAGGAGAAGATGCGTTACCTGACGCATTTTCATATGGATATTGGCTGGAAGCAGCAGTATGTAGGGGTTATGTATCTGGAATATGAGGGTGTTCCGGTATACTTTATTGACAATGAATATTATTTTAATGGTTTCAATATTTACAGTGATGATATGAAATGGGATATCGAGAAGTTCTGCTATTTCAGCAAGGCAGCGCTTTCTATCCTGCCAAGTATCGGATTCCAGCCGGACATCGTGCATTGCCATGACTGGCAGGCAGGACTGGTTCCGGTATATTTGAAGACATTGTTTGCAGACAATCCATTTTATAGCGGTATGAAGTCGGTTATGACGATCCACAACCTGCAGTTCCAGGGAAGATGGGATATCAAGACCGTACAGGAGTATTCCGGACTTCCGGATTATCTGTTCACACCGGATAAGCTGGAGATTGACAAGGATGCAAGTATGCTCAAGGGTGGTCTTGTTTACGCAGATAAGATTACAACGGTATCGAATACGTATGCACAGGAGATTCAGACGCCTTATTATGGTGAAGGATTAGACGGTTTGCTCCGCGCGAGAAACCAGAGCCTGTGGGGGATTGTAAATGGTATCGATTACAAGGATTACGATCCGGCTACAGATAAGAAGATTTATAAGAATTACACATTGAAGAACTTTCGCAAGAACAAGGTGGCAAATAAGCTTGCGTTGCAGAAGGAACTCGGACTTCCGGAAGATAAGAACGCTTATATGATCGGTATTATCTCCAGACTGACAGACCAGAAGGGCTTAGATCTGGTTGACCGTGTTATGAATGATATATGTACGGACGGGACACAGTTTGTTGTACTTGGTACCGGCGAACGCCGTTATGAAGATATGTTCCGTTATTATCAGGGCATCCATCCGGCAAAGGTATCTGCGAATATTTATTATTCAGACGAATTGTCGCACAAGATGTATGCAGCGTGTGATGCGATGCTGGTTCCATCGCGCTTCGAGCCATGTGGGCTGACGCAGCTGATGGCACTTCGTTATGGCACACTGCCTATCGTAAGAGAGACGGGCGGACTTAAGGATACGGTTATTCCATACAATGAATTTGAGGGAAGCGGAACCGGATTCTCATTCGCAAACTACAACGCACATGAGTTACTGAATACGATCAACTACTCAAAGCAGGTATACTTCGACAAGAAGAATGCCTGGGAATGTATGCAGGAATGTGCGATGCAGCAGAACTACAGCTGGTCTAATTCCGCAGAGATCTATCAGAGACTGTACGAGCAGGTGTAAGAAGTAATATATAAAAAGAAAGCGATTTGATTTTCATCGAATCGCTTTCTTTTTATGATGATTGTGAAACAAAAGAAAAATCAGAAACATCTATCAGGTTCTGTTTCACTTGCGCATTACTTGTCCTTGCCTTTCAGAGCTTTCTCCGCGAAAGCTGCCTCGTCAATAATCTCTTCCGGCTCAATCCCGGCCTTTAACTTCTCAATCTCATCAACCGTGAGTCCGGACATCAGTGCCACTTCATCTACCGAAATATCCACTTTCAACATGCGCGTCGCGAGGTCATACTTCGCCTTTGTTGTCTTATTCATAAGGTTTAACTCCTTTTTTAAAAATTCGAATATATAACAAAAAACTTCAACATGTAAGTAAATGCGAAACAAACGAATATAGTAGATAGAGATGTATCAGAATACAAATTCTTAAGCAGACCATTGTAACACGCCGGCACTTAACGAACTGCATAGCAGTGAGTTTAGTACCGCTGCGTGTGGAAGTGAGCGAGAGCGCGTCTGCGTAGAAATTGTATTCTGATATATCTCGAGTAATCAACATGTTTCGCATTTACGTATTTATTATAGTTTTTCTAAGTATGCTTCATTGATCGCGAGCACCTGCTTCATAGCTTCCTCACCCGGTGCGCCAATCGTATTTCGCTTGCTGACACAAGTCTTCAGGCTGATCGTATCGTAGATGTCATCCTCGAATACCGGGCTGATTGCTTTATACTCGTCGATGGACATATCGAGCAGGGATTTATCATGCTCGATGCAGTAGAGTACAAGCTGACCAACGATACCATGCGCATCACGGAACGGAACACCGTGATTAACCAGATAATCAGCCGCATCGGTAGCATTTGTAAATCCGTTCATGGCACTTTTCTCCATGACAGGCTTGTTTAACTTCATCGTAGAAATCATGCCTGTGAACAAAGCGATACATCCTTTGACGGTATCAATCGCATCGAAGGTAAGTTCCTTGTCCTCCTGCATATCCTTATTATATGCAAGAGGAATACCCTTCATCGTTGTGAGAATGGACATTAGTGCGCCATATACACGCCCGGTCTTACCGCGGACAAGTTCGGCGATATCCGGATTCTTCTTCTGTGGCATGATTGAACTTCCGGTGCTGTATGCATCATCTAACTCTACAAACTGGTACTCGTTGGAGTTCCAGATGATGATCTCCTCAGAGAAACGGGACAGATGCATCATGATCGTAGAGAATGCGGAAAGCATCTCAATCACATAGTCACGGTCAGAAACTGAATCCATACTGTTTAAGGTTGGACCGGCAAAATCCAGAAGGCTGGCAGTCAGGTCACGATCCAGTGGATATGTTGTTCCAGCCAGTGCACCTGCACCAAGCGGACAATAGTTCATACGTGTATAGATATCGGTCATACGGCTGTAATCACGTTTGAACATCTCCATATATGCACCGACATGGTGAGCAAATGTAACAGGCTGTGCTTTCTGCAGATGTGTAAAGCCTGGCATATAGGTATCTACGTTTTCTTTCATTAAAATGTGAAGCTCTTTCATCAGTGACACGAGGAGCTTCTTGACTTCGAGAATCTCATCACGTACATACAGGCGCATATCGAGTGCCACCTGATCATTTCTCGAACGTCCAGTGTGAAGCTTCTTGCCGACATCGCCGATTCGGTCAATCAGATTCGCTTCGACGAAGCTGTGAATATCCTCATATTTAGAAGATATCTCCAGTGTTCCATTTTCTACATCGGCAAGGATGCCGTTTAAACCATCGATAATCTGATCGCGTTCCGCATCAGTCAGGATACCGCTTGCTGCAAGCATTGTCACATGTGCGATGCTGCCGCGGATGTCCTGCTTGTAGAACTTCTGATCAAAACTAATCGAAGCATTAAAATTATATACTAACTGGTCTGTCTCCTTTGTGAAACGACCGCCCCATAACTGTGCCATAATCTACCTCGCTTTATCTTCTGTAAATAATTTGCGTTGTGCTAAGGCACATAACAAGGGATTGATTTGTGCTATATGCCAAAGATATTGTAAATATTTACAGGTATTTAATGTTTGAAATATAATATACAACAAATCCCAAGAACCGACAAGACAAACGCGAAAAAAGGTTGCGATTTATCTTTATATACATTAGAATGATTTACATAATATTATAGTCATATACGAGACAACTGCGAAACAGAGAGAACAAAGTATATTATATATTTCAATCGGTTTCATACAGATATACGATATGTTTGAAACTTAGTAGTTCTTAATGTTCTGTGAATAGAAGCAGCCATGTTTGAACACGATGTTCAAACAAGCCGTCATTGAGCCATGGATGGCGAATTGACGGCGGTGGCGTATGATTAGAATATGTGATACAGAACGTTTAGAACTACTTGGTTTCAATACATTGTATATCGAATGAATCAGATTGAAATATATGTTCATCGTATAGCTGTTTCACAGTTGTCAGGATAAGGAGATAATTATGAGCGCAATTCTTGCAAATATAATCGCAACCGGTGACAGCGGCAAACCACTTTTGGTAGCCATCTGCCTGATCGTTTCCATCGTATTGATGGTTGTATTGATCATGATAGGCAAAGGTGGAAATGGAAAAGATGATGAGTCTGACGAGGAAGAAAAAGACAGGAGCAAGCATTAAATGAAGCAAAAAAAGGAAAAAATGCACATTATCTTTCCGGTGCTTGTGGTGGCTGTGATCCTTGTGTTTTACTTTTACAATTTCCGCATCGGTTCGTATCTGCATCCGGATGAAACTGCGTACAGTATGGAAGAACTGACACAGATGGTCACAGAGCAGATCAATGAAGGAAAGACGCATGGTAATTTTTATATATCCGGAATTTCGGAGAGCGATATTTCCAATATCAATGAGAACCTGTGCAGTATGAACGGCATGGTCGACCAGTATATGGTGACAGAAAAAAGCCGGGACGGCATGCGGATCCGGTTTCAATATGAAATCTCAGATAACTATTATGTATGGCAGAAATATGTGAATAACGCTGCAATTCCATCCGATCATGCACTTGCCTACAAGCTGTATGATAAAGTGGAAGCGGTGTTAAAGCAGATTATCAAGCCGGATATGACAGACTATGAAAAAGAGCTTGCAATCCATGATTACATCGTGGTGCATTGTCAGTATGGGTATGTGGAATCCTCAAAGGATTATGCTTATCGGGCATACGGTGCCCTGGTGCAGAACAAAGCCGTGTGCAATGGATATGCGGAGGCAATGGCACTGCTTATGACATGCGTTGGAATTGAGAATCAGATTGTAACCGGAACGGCGGATAATGAACTCCATGCATGGAATCAGGTGTGTCTGGATGGAAATTGGTATCAGGTGGATGCCACATGGGACGATCCACTTCCGGATCGTGGTGTATTTGCCGGGCATGAGTATTTCAATGTCACGGATGCGATCATGGATGACAGACATGACTGGAAGCAGGAAGCATTTCCGGCGTGCGACAGTACGGATTATAATTATTATGAACAAAACAATCTGATCTGTGACAGCGATGCATTCCGCACACTGATCAGAAATCAGGCGTTACGAAACAGTACAGGCACAATTGAGGTTGTTGTGACTGATTATACGAAGGACTTTGATTATTCCTTTATGCAGGATGTGGGTGCCGTGCAGTATTTTCAGTATACGGAAGAACCTTACGGCGCATATGATCTGGTAACGATTTATTTGAATCAGAGGTAGAAGATGGAGATAGTCGAGATAGAAGAAAAAGCAGAATATATAAAAGAGCTGTTTGAAAAGGGAAAATACGACAGCTTTTATCTGTACGAGGCACGGGTGAAAACGAAGCTTGATTATTATGTAAATGGCAGGCTGAACCGTGACTATTTTGATACGGAGGCACAGGTGGATCTGCCGGAATATATTGAATGGAAGGATATCAAGGCAACCGTGTATTCATTTCTCAAAGGGGAGCGGCTGCCAATCGGTTTCAAGATTATCCTGATGTTCAACCGGGAGAATATCAGTCGTCTGTTGGAAATGAACAATCTGCCGGTCAAAGAGGAGGATGTGAGCGCGTTGTTTATGAACGTTGTCTATGAACATGAAGCGCTATCTGTGACAACCGGAACCTCTTTGAAGATATTTACGATGGACAAGACGTTGGAACATGTCTGGGATGACACAATCAAGAAATATTATATTTAAAGTAGAATTATTAGCACTCAATAAAAATGAGTGCTAATTTTTCCTTGACATTCATATTTCCAGGTATTATTATCTTATTTATGAAATACACAATCGTAAAAAATAAGTCTGCAGGAAAGGACAGCAGGCTTGTATTGGTTATTAGGAGGTAATAAAACATGGAACGACAGGGTAATTTATCAATTAACAGTGACAACATTTTTCCGATTATTAAGAAATGGCTTTATTCAGACCAGGATATTTTCATCCGGGAGCTGATTTCCAACGGCTGTGATGCAATCACAAAATTAAAGAAGCTTGCGGTGATGGGCGAATATGAGGAAGTCGAAGGCGAGGAGTATAAGATTGAGGTGTATGCTTCTGCCAAGGATAAGACTTTGACATTTGTGGATAATGGTCTTGGTATGACAGAGGAAGAACTTGACAAATATATCAATCAGATTGCATTTTCCGGTGCAACGGACTTCATCAATAAATATAAGGATAAGTCTGGCGATGAGCAGATCATCGGACACTTCGGACTTGGTTTTTATTCCGCATTTATGGTTGCGGATAAGGTAACAATCGAGACATGCTCCTACAAGGAAGGTGCAAAGCCGGTATATTGGGAGTGCGACGGCGGAACGAATTACACGATGAGTGAGAGCGACGACGATATCCGTGGTACAGCTATCACATTGTATCTGAATGAGGATTGCTTAGAGTATGCAAATGAGTACCGTGTGAAGGAAGTCATCCAGAAGTACTGTGCATTTATGCCATACAACATCTACTTTATCAATGAGGATAAGGAAGAGGAAGAGGCTGCCAAGAAGGAAGCCGAGAAGAAGGAAAAGGACAAGGTGATCGAGGTCGATACGACACAGGAGGATGAGCTTGTCGGTGATGCACCGAAGAAGGATGAGGCAGAAGAAAAGAAAGAGGATGCCACAGAAGAAAAGAAAGAAGAGAGAAAACCTTTAAATGATACGAATCCTCTCTGGATGCGCAACCCGAAGGATTGTACGGACGAGCAGTACATTGATTTCTATCAGCATGTGTTCTTAGACTTCAAGAAGCCACTCTTCTGGATTCACCTAAATATGGATTATCCATTTAACTTAAAGGGTATTTTGTACTTCCCGAAGATCAATACACAGTATGACCAGTTAGAGGGTACGATTAAGTTATATAATAATCAGGTATTCATCGCAGATAATATCAAGGAAGTCATTCCAGAATTCCTGCTTCTGTTGAAGGGCGTCATTGATTGTCCGGATCTGCCACTGAATGTATCCCGTTCCGCATTGCAGAATGATGGATTTGTCAAGAAGATCTCTGATTACATTACGAAGAAAGTCGCCGATAAGCTGGCTGGCATGTACAAGAATAACAAGGATGATTATGAGAAGTATTGGGATGATTTAAGCCCATTCATCAAGTTTGGCTGCCTGAAGGATGAGAAGTTCTGTGACAAGATGACAGATTATATGCTCTTTAAGGACATCAACGGCAAGTACATCACACTTCCGGAATACCTTGAAGAGGGCAAGGAGAAATACGAGAACAAAGTATTTTATATCTCCGATGAAGTGGCACAGTCCCAGTATATCAACATGTTCAAGGAAGAGGGCATGAATGCGGTTTATCTGACACACAACATTGATAACCCATACATCACACACCTCGAAGGTAAAAATGAAAATGTGAAGTTCCTGCGTATTGATGCAGATCTTGCCGATAATTTCGTAGGTGAGAAGCTGACAGAAGAGCAGACGAAGGAATATACAGATAAGCTTTCCGAGGCATTCAAGAAAGCAACCGGAAATGACAAGCTTGTAGTCAAAGTCGAGAGCATGAAGAACGAGAATGTATCTTCTGTCCTGACTGTATCTGAGGATTCACGTCGTATGATGGAGATGATGCGTGCGTACAATATGGATGGCATGGATCCTGCTATGTTTGGTGCAGGTGAGGCAGAGACACTTGTCTTAAATTCAAACAACAAGCTTGTAAAATACATCCTGGATAACCCGGAGGGAGAGTACAAGGATATGATCTGCAACCAGCTTTATGATCTGGCTGTCCTTGCCAACAAGCCACTCTCCGCCGAGAAGATGACAGCATTTGTAAAACGAAGCAATGATCTGCTTGGATTGTTGATCTAATATAATCACATAAGGTGGTCAAAATGCATGTCAGATGTAATGTGCATGATATATGCGCATTTACATTGACATGCATTTTTGATATTATGTGATTGCAATTTTAGAAAGTAGCTTACGAAACGGACTATGATTTGCTTTTATGTGTCTGCATCGTTGTCTGACAATATAAATATGTTTGGAATTTAGAAGTTCTTGATGTTCTGTAAATAAACAGCAATGTTTGAACACGATGTTCAAACAAACCGCCACTGAGCCATGGATGGCGAATTGGCGGTGGTTGCGTGCGTTGTTTAGCTTGTGAATCAGAACATCTTAGAACTTCTTGATTTCAATACATCTTATATAGTCAGACAACGATGCAGCCATATATGCAAATCATAGTGTGTTTCGTGATTATGATTGTGATTATTGGAATGAAAAGGAGTAAGAAAATGGCATTTGACGGAGTAACCGTATCTGCGATCGTCAGCGAACTAAAGAAGAATCTGACAGGCGGACGTATTTATAAAATATATCAGCCGGAAGTGGACGAACTGTGCCTGGTCGTGAAAAACCGGACAGAACAGGGCAACACAACCAGTCGTCTGGTGATTTCTGCGGATGCCAGCCTGCCCCTTATTTATCTGACCGGGCAGACAAAGGAGAATCCGACGACAGCACCGAATTTCTGCATGCTGCTTCGGAAACATATTGGAAATGCACGTATCCTGTCCGTGACACAGCCGAACTTTGAACGGATTATAGAGATGGAGTTAGAACATCTTGATGAGATGGGAGACCTGTGCCGGAAGAAACTGATCGTTGAGATCATGGGTAAGCACAGCAATATCATCTTCACAGATGCGGATGGCACGATCATTGACAGTATTAAACATATATCCCATCAGGTAAGCTCTGTGCGGGAGGTGTTACCGGGAAGAACGTATGTATATCCACCGGCACAGGAGAAGGAGAATCCGTTAGACATTGATATCAACTATTTTATGAATCATGTCCTGCGCAAGCCGGTATCGGTGACGAAAGCAATCTATACATCCCTGACAGGGCTATCACCGGTAATTGCAAATGAAATCTGTTACCGGGCAGGTGTCGATGGTGGAATGAGTACAGCGGGACTTTCGATGCGGGAGCAGGAATCTTTATATGCTACGTTTGATGCAATGCGCCAGAGCATAAAAGAAGAACAGTTTGCACCGTGTATCGCTTATCAGGGTTATGCACCAAAGGAATTTGCAGCGTGCACATTGACGATGTACGGAGCACAGGAAGAGAACCTTCCAAACAAAGATACCGATGGATTGAAAGCATTTACGTCGATGTCTCCAGTCATTGAAGAATATTATCAGGCGAAGAGTGTAGTGACGCGGATCCGGCAACGGTCTACCGATCTTAGAAAGATCGTCAGTAATGCAATTGAGCGGACGGCAAAAAAATATGATCTGCAGCGGTCACAATTGAAGGATACAGAGAAGCGTGAAAAATACAAAGTGTATGGAGAACTGCTGACCGCATACGGATATTCCTGCAAGCCGGGGGATAAAGAAATCACCTGTGAGAATTACTATGACGGCGAAACCATAACGATTCCTCTTGATCCGGAACAGTCAGCGATGGAAAATGCAAAGCGGTATTTCAACAAATACAACAAGCTGAAGCGTACCTATGAAGCATTGATGGAGCTTACGGTAGAGTCGAAGGAAGAACTTGACTATCTGCTTTCTGTCCAGAACTCACT
This sequence comes from Wujia sp., assembly GCF_056872695.1. Lineage (NCBI taxonomy): Bacteria > Bacillati > Bacillota > Clostridia > Lachnospirales > Lachnospiraceae > Wujia > Wujia sp. Next base: position 47,735 of record NZ_DBMFCD010000009.1, read on the forward strand.
GGAAATTGCGAAGACGGAAAACGATCTGCAGGAGATCAAGCAGGAGCTTATCGAAAGTGGTTATGTGCGTGGCAGAATTGACCGCAGCAAGCAGAAGAAACAGGCGAAAGCAAAACCATTGCATTATATATCCGGTGACGGCTACCATATGTATGTAGGGAAGAATAATTTCCAGAATGAGGAGCTGACATTTAAGTTCGCAGAGGGGAATGATCTGTGGTTTCATGCGAAACAGATGCCTGGTTCTCATGTGATTGTCAAGACGAATGGCGAGACGGAGATTCCGGACCACACCTATGAGGAAGCAGCAAGGCTTGCAGCATATTACTCAACCGGTAAGGAAGCACCAAAGGTGGAGATTGACTATACGACGAAAAAGAATCTGAAGAAACCACCGAAAGCAAAACCGGGATTTGTGATTTATCATACAAATTATTCGATGAGTATCGAACCGGATATTCATGGGATTGCAGAAGCTTAAAACGTGAAATTAAACATCAAAACACCTTGATTTTTAAGGGGTCCTATACTATAATAATGTAGATTATCGTTCAGTGATAAAGAGAAACGATAATCTGCATTATTTTTATTTGGAAACAGGAATTAACAGGAGACTATCGTGATAAAGAGTATGACAGGCTTCGGAAGAGGCGAACAGGTAAACGAGGATCGAAAGATCGTCGTAGAGATCAAGGCAGTTAATCACAGATTCTGTGATATGAATGTGAAGCTGCCCAAGAAACTGAATTATTTTGAGACAGATATTCGAAACTGCCTGAAAGAATACATTCAGCGTGGAAAAGTAGATGTATTTATCACATATGAGGATTACACGAAATCCAACGTATGTGTCAAATATAACAAAGACATTGCATCTGAATATATCACATACCTGAACAGTATGGTTGATGATTTCGGATTACAGTCGGATGTGAAGCCGGCAGTGATTGGAAGATTCCCCGAGGTATTTACACTTGAGGAACAGTCTGTGGATGAAAATGAGATCTGGTCGCATTTAGAGGGCGTTGTGCGGGAAGCAGCAGAGAAGTTTGTAGAATCCCGTATTCGTGAGGGTGAGAATCTGAAGAGAGATCTGCTTGCCAAGCTTTCTGCAATGTCAGAAATCGTAGCATATATCGAGGAAAAATCCCCACAGATTATTGAAGACTATAAGACAAGACTGATCGAGAAGGTGGACGAGCTTGCAATCAATACGCAGATTGATGAGCAGCGTATTGCAGCAGAAGTTACAATGTATGCGGACAAGGTTTGCGTGGACGAGGAGGTTGTACGGCTCAGAAGCCATATTGACAGTACAATCAAAATCCTGACCGAGGGTGGTGCAGTCGGCAGAAAGCTGGACTTCATTGTACAGGAGATGAACCGGGAGGCAAATACGATTTTGTCCAAAGCCAATTCCCTGATTATTGCGGACAGAGGGATTGATCTGAAGACAGAGATTGAAAAGGTTCGTGAACAGATACAGAATATAGAGTAGGAGGAACCAGATATATTATGGCAAAGAAAGGTTCTTTGATCGTTATTTCCGGATTCTCCGGCGTTGGAAAAGGTACCGTTGTCAAGAAGATGGTTGCCGAGTATGGTTACAGCCTGTCGGTGTCGGCGACAACACGTGCTCCGCGTGAGGGAGAAGTAGATGGAAGAGAATACTATTTCAAATCCGTAGATGAATTCCGGAATCTGATTGATTATAATGGATTTATCGAGTGGGCACAGTATGTGGAAAATTATTATGGTACCCCAAGAAAATTTGTAGAGGATGAGATGGCGAAAGGTCACGATGTGATTTTGGAAATCGAAGTGCAGGGCGCCATGAATGTCCGGGAACAATATCCGGATGCGATTCTTATATTTATTACAGCACCGAGTGCGAAGGGACTTCGAGAACGTCTGGCAGGACGTGGCACTGAGAGTGAGGAAGTCATCAACAAACGTATGCAGCGGGCGGTAGAGGAATCCGAGGATATGCAGCAATATGACTATATCGTTGTAAACGACGATTTAGATACATGTGTACACAGCGTACACTCGATTATTGTAGGCAGAAAATGTCTGCGTGAAAATAATCTGGAATTTATGGAAGAAATTAAAAATGAGCTGAAAGCTTTATAGGAAGGGAGATATAGACAATGATACATCCATCTTACACAGAGTTAATGGAAGTAATTAACAGCGACGTAGAACCAGGAGAACAGCCGGTTGTTCAGAGCCGTTATTCCGTAGTTATGGCAACTGCAAAGCGAGCAAGACAGATTATTGATGGTGCAGAACCACTGGTAAAGTCTGCAAGTGGAAAACCGCTTTCAACGGCAGTTGAGGAATTGTATAGCGGAAAAGTAAAAATTGTCGGTGATGACGAGTAAAACCCATAAGGGCTTCAAAGGCTGCAGAACAAATGCTGTAGCCTTATTTACTTTTCATGTATATCTTATATGGAGGTAAGATATGAAATTATCAGAAGTATTACAGGGACTTAAATTTGAGGTATTGCAGGGAAGCACCGGTATCTCATTTCACGATATCCGCAATGATTCAAGGAAAGTACAGCCGGGCGATCTGTTTTTCTGTATCTCCGGAGCGGTATCGGATGGACATAAATATGTACAGGATGTAGCCGAAAAAGGAGCTGCGGTTATCGTAGTGGAAAAGCCGGTTGCTGTGCCGGATACGGTCACAGTCATCCGGGTGGAAAATACGCGGTATGCCATGGGTATGATCAGTTCCGCTTTTTATGGAAAGCCTTCTGAAAAGCTGAAGGTAATTGGACTGACCGGAACCAAAGGCAAGACGACAACAACTTATATGATTCGGGAGATGCTGGAGCGATCCGGAATTAAAACCGGACTGATCGGCACCATTGAGATTATGGATGGAAAGCAGCGGATTCCTGCGAACAATACAACACCAGAGTCTATGCTGTTACATAAATATCTGAGAGATATGGTGGATAATGGTTGTCAGGCGGTTGCAATGGAAGTATCCTCCCAGGGACTGATGCTTGATCGCGTGGCAGGTGTATCCTTTGATTATGGCATCTTTACCAATTTGTCGAAAGATCATATCGGACCAAATGAACATGCAAGCTTTGAGGAATATCGTGACTGGAAAGCAAAGCTGTTTACGCTCTGCAAGACCGGCATCTTTAATGTGGATGATGCAAATGCCGGATATATGATGGAACATGCAACCTGTGAGAAAGTGACCTATGGTGAACAAACGGATGCCGATTATCGGGCACAGAATGTGGAGTTATATAGAGAAAAAGGTGTGCTTGGAATCCAGTATACCCTGTCTGGAAAACTGGAGGCAAAGATTGTAGTAGATCTGCCGGGGGAGTTTTCTGTCCATAATTCTCTGGCTGCCATTGCTGTTGCAGATTTGTTACAGGTTTCAGTTGCGGATATTCAGAACATATTGAAAGAAGTGAAGGTGCGCGGACGTGTGGAAATGATCCCGATTTCGGATGCATTTACCCTGATGATCGATTATGCACACAATGCTATGGCACTTGAAAGTCTGCTCACAGCACTGCGTGCATATAATCCAAAACGTCTGATCCCTTTGTTTGGATGTGGAGGAAACCGATCCAGAGACCGTCGGTTTGAGATGGGTGAGGTATCTGGAACTATGGCGGATTTTACAATTATTACAAGTGATAATCCAAGAGACGAGGAACCGCTTGCGATTATGGACGATATTGAGACAGGCATGAAGAAGACAACGGGGGCATATGTGAAGATTGCAGATCGAAAAGAGGCAATCCGCTATGCAATCCTGCATGCAAAGGAAGGCGACGTGGTTGTGCTTGCAGGAAAAGGACATGAGGATTATCAGGAAATCCATGGAGTAAAGCACCATATGGATGAACGTGAACTGATTTGTGAGATTTTGGAGGAAGAGGATGTCACAGACATATGCGGATATAATAATCGATATTTCGCATAGTGCGATCGACCGGGTGTTTCAGTACCGGATCGGGGAAGCACTGGAATCACAGGTACAGATTGGAAGTCTGGTAACGGTCCCGTTTGGGAAAGGAAACGCACGCCGGCATGGGTATGTGATCGGCATCACAGAGACTCCTTCCTATGAGCCGGACAAGATCAAAGAGATTGTCGAAGTTCCGCAGAAAGGACTGCCGATCGAGGGAAAACTGATTCAGCTTGCCGCATGGATGCGTGAGACGTATGGTACGACAATGAATCAGGCATTGCAGACGGTTATGCCGGTAAAACAGACGGTGCGTAAAACGGCACAGAAGATAGAAGAGACAGTGCTTTCTGATAAAAACTGGGAGTTTGTAACACTGAATGATGCGCAACAGGCGTTGGTGGATGCGTTTGCAGAGAATTATCAGAATGAAGTGCGAAAGACATATTTGCTGCACGGGATAACCGGCAGTGGAAAAACAGAGGTCTACATTCAGTGTATCAAAGAGGTCATACGGGATGGCGGACAGGCTATCGTATTGATTCCGGAAATATCGTTGACGTATCAGACACTCGCACGGTTTCGGAAGCATTTTGGCACGCGGGTTGCCTTTGTGAATTCCAAACAGAGCAAGGGAGAAAAATACGAGCAGTTCCGCAGGGCAAAAGAGGGCGAGGCCGATGTTGTAATCGGACCGAGATCAGCACTGTTCACACCATTTCCGAACCTGAAACTGATAGTGATAGATGAGGAACATGACGCTGCGTTTAAGAGTGATCAGGCACCGAAATATCATGCACGGGATGTTGCAATGAAGCGTGCAGAGCTGGAGGAAGCCAGTGTGATACTTGGCTCAGCGACACCGAGTGTGGAAAGCTATGCACAGGCTGAGACCGGACGCTATGTATTATGGGAATTAAACAGCCGGCCGGATGGCGTGAAAGCACAGCAGATTGAAGTTGTCGATTTACGGGATGAGCTGCGAAAGGGAAACCGAAGCATCATCAGCCGGAATCTGTATGCGAAGATACAGGACCGGCTTGCAAAGAAAGAACAAATGATGCTTTTTATCAACCGGCGCGGATTTAACAGCTTTGTATCGTGCCGGGCATGTGGAGAAGCAATCAAATGTCCAAAATGTGATGTGGCACTGACGTATCATCAACAGACGTTTCAGGCACAAAGACAGCTGGTGTGTCATTATTGCGGGTATTCGATGGCGATGCCGAAACAATGTCCGTCTTGCGGGTCCAATATGATCGCCGGGTTTGGAACAGGAACAGAGAAAGTCGAAGAAGAGATAAAAAAACTGTTTCCCGGGATTAAGACATTGCGTATGGATCGTGACACAACGATGCGGAAAGATGCCGGTGCCCGTATATTGAAGCAGTTTTCGGAAGGAAAGGCAGATATGCTGATCGGAACCCAGATGATCGTGAAGGGGCATGATTACAGCAATGTGACACTGGTCGGTGTAATACTGGCAGATCTGTCCCTGTATGCGAATGATTACCGGGCAGGTGAACGGACATTTGAACTGCTGACACAGGCAGCAGGGCGTGCCGGCCGTGGTGATAAAGAGGGTTCGGTAGTGATCCAGACATACCAGCCGGAGCATTATGCGATTGCGGCGGCTGCGAATCAGGACTACAGGGTATTTTATGATATGGAGATGGCATACCGGCGGATGCTCCGGTATCCGCCGGTCTATGATATGCTGCAGGTTCTGCTGACAGGCGAGTCCAAAGGAAACGTGGAAAGCTATGCAGGAATCCTGAGCCGCGATTTAAAAGAGAAATTAAATACATTACAGTTTACACATACCAGGATCATTGGCCCGGGTGAAGCGGCAATTGGAAAAATCAACGACGAATACCGCTATGTGATTTATATTAAGGCACCGGGGCTTGGCGCGATCACCACGCTACGTGACTATATTGACACATGCAGCTGCGAGGGTGTGACGATTACAGTAGATGTGAATCCGATGACGGTATGTTAAAACAGGCAATATAGAAAATATGGAGGGCGTTATGGCAACAAGAAAAATACGTTTAGATGGTGATGATGTGTTGAGAAAGGTTTGTAAACCGATTGAGAAGATGACACCACGTTTGCAGACTTTGATTGACGATATGTATGACACGATGTATGAGGCAAATGGTGTGGGATTGGCTGCACCACAGGTTGGTATATTAAAGCGCATCGTCGTGATTGATATTGGAGATGATAATGCCTATACGTTGATCAATCCGAAAATTATCGAGGCGGATGGCGAGCAGACCGGTGAAGAAGGATGCTTGAGTCTGCCTGGATTGCAGGGAACTGTGACAAGACCGAATCATGTCATCTGTGAGGCGTATGATGAGGATATGCAGCTTCGACAGATCGAGGGCGAAGGACTGCTGGCACGTGCCATCTGTCATGAACTGGATCATCTGGATGGAATTTTGTACAAGGACAAGGTGGAGGATGGACTTTACAAAGTAGAGCCTGTTGATCCGGAACAGTAAAAATCCACGTGTGCGAGAGACCAGAACATGGAGGTAGAACATGAGAATCATATATATGGGAACGCCGGAGTTTGCAGCCATTGCGCTTTCGGCAATTGTGAAAGAACATGAGGTGGTGGCGGTTGTGACACAGCCGGACAAACCACAGGGACGAAACCGGAAGCTGGTGCCAACACCGGTCAAGGTGAAAGCACAGGAATATGACATACCAGTCTATCAGCCGGAAAAGGTACGGGAGGCAGAGATGGTAGAGACGCTTCGGTCATACAAGCCGGATGTGATTGTCGTGGCTGCATATGGACAGATTCTGCCGGAAAGCATTTTATCGATTCCGCCATATGGATGTATCAATATCCATGCATCACTGCTTCCGAAATATCGTGGGGCAGCTCCGATTGAACGGGCAATCATTGACGGAGAAACAGTGACAGGTGTCACAACGATGTATATGGAAAAGGGACTGGATACCGGAGATATGATTGACAAGGTCGAGGTCGCTATCACACCGGAGGATACCGGAGCCACATTGCATGACAAGCTGGCTACGGCAGGAGCAGCTTTGATCCTTGAGACACTCACCGGACTTGAAAATCATACAGCAACACGCACAAAGCAGGATGATTCGCTAAGCTGCTATGCATCCATGCTCTCGAAAGAAATGGGAAGAATGGACTTCTCAAAACCGGCAGAAGAACTGGAACGGCTCATCCGGGGACTGAATCCGTGGCCATGTGCATACACAGAGATTGATGGTAAGAATGTAAAGATTTATAAAGCAAAGGTTGTAGCTGTGGATGAGGCATATAAAGCCGAGGTGCAGGCAAAAGCGGAACAGACTCTGACCTTTGCACCGGGAGAGATCGTAGAGACTGCGAAGAAATATTTTGTGATTGCATGTGGAACAGATGCATTGCAGATTCAGAACCTGCAACCGGAGGGCAAAAAGCCGATGGATACGGCTGCCTATCTGAATGGTAATCCGTTAAAGGCAGGAATGACTGTGAATTAGAAAAGGAGAAGCACATGGATACAAGAGACGTGGCACTGACGGTGTTGCTCGATATAGAGACAAATCAGACATTTTCCAATCAGGCACTTGGAAATGCGCTTCGAAAAAATCAGTTTACCGATAAGGTAGAACGCGCCTTTTTATCCAGACTGGTCGAGGGCGTCACCGAGATGAAGCTGCGGTTGGATTATGTGATCGATCAGTATTCCAAAACAAAAGTTAAAAAGTGCAAGCCGGTGATTGCATGCCTGCTTCGGATGGGGTGTTACCAGATCCTGTTTATGGACAGTGTACCGGATTCAGCGGCATGCAACGAATGTGTGAAGCTTGCGAAAAAACATGGCTTTGCTGGACTTTCCGGGTTTGTAAATGGCGTGCTTCGTACGATTGCACGGGAAAAAGAAAAAATCACATATCCAGATCAGAAGAAAGAACCGGCAAAATATTTGTCGGTAATGACAGCGACACCGCTCTGGCTGGTGGAAAAACTGACTGTGCAGTATGGCGCAAAGGATACAGAGACGATTTTGAAGTCTGCATTTACAGAGCGAAAGACAAGCATTCGTTTGAATCGGCAACGGATGGAAGCGAACGGAGAGACGATAGCAGACTATAAAAAAAGGCTGGAAGCAGCCGGAATCACAGTAGAGCATGGTGCATATTATGAGGGTGCATGGCGGTTATCCGGGTATGATTTCGTACATAAGATTCCCGGCTATAAGCAGGGATATTTTACCGTGCAGGATGAAAGCTCTATGTGTGCGGTTGCGGCAGCAGGAATCAGGGCGGATGATTTTGTCTTAGACATCTGTGCAGCACCGGGTGGCAAGACGACAGCGGCAGCAGAATTTGCCCGAAATGGGCATGTGCTGTCCATGGATATTGCGGAGGATAAGCTTGATCTGATCGAAGAAAATGTGGAACGATTAAAGCTTTCCAATGTGGAAATCCATTGCCAGGATGCAACAGAATATATGGCAGAACAGGAAGAAAAAGCAGATGTTGTGATTGCCGATCTGCCTTGTTCCGGACTTGGTATCATGGGACGGAAGAATGATATCAAATACCGGGTGACAGAGGATCAGATCAGGTCACTCGTGGAATTGCAGCATATGATACTGCAAAACGCCTGTCGTTACGTGAAAGCGGATGGAACGCTTTTGTATAGCACCTGTACGATTACAAAAGAAGAAAACATATTGCAGGTGGAGAGGTTCTTAAAGGAACATCCGGAATATATATTAAAAGAACAACGACAGTTCTTACAGGGAATAGATGCCTGTGATGGATTTTATTATGCAGTGTTGTGCAGACAAAGATGAGAACTCTTTGATAATCAGAAAATAAAAGGAGTGGCGTCATATTAAATGGACATTAAATCAATGTACCTTACAGAAATTGAACAGTGGATGAAAGCACATGGACAGCCGGAATTCCGGGCAAAACAGGTGTTTCAGTGGATGCATCAGAAGTATGTGGCATCGACAGAGGATATGTCGAACCTGCCGAAGTCACTGCGTGCACAGATGGACGAAGAAGGCTTTGTGCATATCGAGGCAGAGACGAGTCAGGAATCGAAAGCAGATGGCACAATCAAGTTTTTGTATCGTTTGTCGGATGGACAGATGATCGAAACTGTGTTTATGCGTCATAATTATGGAAATTCGGTCTGCATTTCATCACAGGCTGGCTGCAGGATGGGGTGCAGGTTCTGTGCGTCAACGATCGGTGGTCTGGTACGGAATCTGACTGCGTCAGAGATGCTTGAACAGATCTATGCGACGAGCCGGATCACGGGAGAGCGGATCAGTCATGTAGTTGTGATGGGAACCGGAGAACCCCTGGATAATTATGAGAATCTGATCCGGTTTTTACGGTTGTTGATCGATGAGAATGGATATAACCTGAGTGCCAGAAATATTACGGTATCGAGCTGCGGAATCGTGCCCCGCATCTATGATCTGGCAAAGGAGGATATTCCGATTACCTTTGCCCTGTCGCTGCATGCACCGAGCGATGAGGAACGGAAAGAACTGATGCCGGTTGCACATCAGTACACATTGGCAGAGACATTGGATGCCTGCCGGGAATATTTCCGGCAGACCGGACGAAGGGTGACCTTTGAGTACAGCCTTGTAAAGGGCAAGAATGATACGGCGGAGCAGGCGGGAAAACTGGCAAAGCTTCTTTCTGGCATGAATTGCCATGTAAATCTGATTCCGATCAATCCGGTAGAGGAACGTGATTACGAGCGGAGTGATAGTGATTCAGTCGAAAAATTCAAATCCACTCTTGCAAAATATCATATAAATGCTACAATAAGGAAGAGTATGGGTAGCGATATAGACGCTGCCTGTGGTCAGTTACGAAGGAAATATGCGTTTCATCATCAGGAGGATTCCCATGCATTCTAGTGGAAAGACGGATACCGGGATCAAACGTAATAACAATCAGGACAGTATTTTTTTCAGTGACACTCCGGTCGGTCCACTTCCGAATCTGTACATTGTGGCAGATGGAATGGGCGGACATCGCGCGGGGGACAAAGCATCGAGGATGGCGATTGATATTACAGTGGATTTCATAGAGAAGTCCACAATAGAAAATCCGGTAGCACTGTTAAAGCGGGCAATGTTATTTGTAAACAATGAAATATATAAGGCGGCGTGTGCAGATCCCGATTTAAATGGGATGGGAACGACGATGGTTGCGGCTGTTGCACAGGACGGAAAGCTGTATGTGGCGAATGTCGGTGACAGCAGATTGTATGCAATCGGAGGCGAGATACGCCAGATTACGATGGATCACTCCCTGGTGGAGGAACTGATTCGAAAAGGTGAACTGGAACGGAAAAAAGGACGCAATCATCCGGAGAAAAACATTATCACAAAAGCGATGGGCTCAAGAGATGAGATGATGCCGGACTTTTTTGAGATAGAGATCAGCACGGAAGAAAAATATCTGTTATGCTCAGACGGGTTATCGAACATGGTCGAAGATGACGAAATAAGGGATATTGTTTCCGAGGAAGACGATTTAGACCGGATCACACAGGAGCTTGTGGATCGGGCAAATTACTATGGTGGATCGGATAATATATCCGTGATCATCATATCGGCAGAGTGATGACCGAGTAGAGAACGAATATAGCAGAAAGGGTTGAAATCATGTTAAAACCAGGAATGATATTATGTGATAGATATGAGATTTTGGACGTGGTCGGAGCAGGTGGAATGTCCATCGTATATAAGGCGAGAGACCACAGATTGAACCGGAATGTGGCAATCAAGGTATTGAAGCCGGAGTTTAGCAACGATAAGAATTTTGTGACGAAGTTCCGGATCGAGGCACAGGCTTCAGCAGGACTGACACATCCGAACATTGTAAATGTATATGATGTAGTAGACGATGAAGGAATCTACTGTATCGTGATGGAACTGGTAGAGGGCATCACATTAAAGCAGTATATCGAGCAGAATGGTCGTCTCAACATGGAGACAGCCATCAACTTCTCTATTCAGATTGCATCTGGATTGGAAGCAGCACATGAAAATCATATTATTCACCGTGATATCAAACCACAGAATATTATTGTTTCTAAAAACGGAAATATCAAAGTTACAGATTTCGGTATTGCAAAGGCGGCAAGCAGCAATACACTGACTTCCGGTGCGATGGGAAGTGTACATTACATATCACCGGAGCAGGCAAGAGGCGGTTACAGTGATGAGCGTAGCGATATTTATTCACTTGGTATCACAATGTATGAGATGGTAACCGGAAGAGTGCCGTTTGAGGGGGATAACAATGTTTCAGTTGCACTGATGCATATCCAGAATGAAATGATTCCACCGAGGCAGTATTATCCGGATATTTATTCCAGCTTTGAGAAGATTATCCTGAAAGCTACCCAGAAGAAACCGGAACGCAGATATCTGACAGCAAGTGCTTTAATTGCAGATTTGAAGCGCGTACAGAACAATCCGAATATTGATATCGTGGTTGCGCCGACTTCAATTACAAACAGTCCAACACAGGAGTGGACGAAGGAAGACGTACAGGCAATCCGGAACGGAAGTGCAAACCGCGATTTGTATAGCCAGTCGTATGATAATCCACCTGTATCACAGGAGATGGGCGAGATTCGTCCAATTGGCTACAATTCTACACCACAGGCAAACAGTGGCAGAATCAACGAGCTTCTTCAGGAAGACGAGGATGAGTGGGAAGAGGAGTATGAGCCGGAACCACAGCCAAAACGAGGTAATCTGAAGAAGGTTCAGGATTATGATGAAGACGATGAAATCGAAGAGGAAGAGGATCCGGATGATATCGATCCAGGTATCCGGAAAGCAGTGACGATTGCAGGTGTGGCAACGGCAGTGATTATTGCAATTATCATTATCGTCGTACTTGGTAATGTGCTTGGATGGTTTAAATTTGGATCTAAAAAAGACGATAAGAGTAAGATCACAACGGAGCAGGTACAGTCAATCGCGATGATCAGTGTAACCGGAGTTTCCGAAGATGCTGCATTGAAGATGCTTTCTGATGCAGGTTTTACAAATGTTAAGACAGAGCATGTGGAAGATGAAAAGACACAGGAAGGTTATGTTTTTGATCAGAGCGTTCAGGAGGGACAAACAATCCCTGTAGACCAGGAGATTGTTCTGAAAGTTAGTGCCGGTGCAGAAGAAGTAGATGTACCGGAAGTAACAAATTATGAAGATGCACAGGCTGTAACACTTTTGCAGGAGGCCGGGTTTGAAGTCAGCCATGCATACGATTACAGCGATGATGTAGAGAAAGATAAAGTTATTAAGACAGAACCGGCTGGTGGAACCAAAGCAGCGAAGGGTTCTAAGGTTATTGTGACAGTCAGCAACGGTTCTGAGAAGAAAGAAGTGGAAGTTCCAAATTTAGGCGGACTTACAGAGGCTCAGGCAAGAGATTCCCTGACCAGTAAGAAGCTTAATGCTGGAAATGTGACGCATGAAAATAGTGACAGCGTAGCAGCAGGTATGGTTATCAGTCAGAATCCAGCCAGAGGAACGACCGTCACAGAAGGCGACAGTGTTGATTTTGTAATCAGTGACGGACCAGAGCAGAAGGAAAAGAAATATACAGCAAGTATTTCTGGAACAATTACATGTAACGATGCTGCTTTAGATGGAGCGGCTGTTACAGTGCAGGTAGTGTTCAATGGTGGAGCTGTGTATGAGCAGACAGTTACAGTTACTTCCGGTGGTTCATATAACATAACAGCTACGGTACCAAACCTGTCATCGCAAGGAGGCAGTGCAAGCTTTGTCGTTCTGGCGGGTGGAACCGATGTGACAAGTTCATTCTCCGTGCCGGCACCGAATGTTTCTTATTCGGAAGAATAGAAGAGTATAGGAAAGTCTATGCAGGGAAAGATTATGAAAGGTGTGGGTGGATTTTATTATATCCACCCACATAATACTGTAAATACTATATATGAGTGTAAAGCAAAGGGTGCTTTTCGAAACCAGAAGATCAAGCCGGCAGTGGGCGATGATGTGGAGATTGAGATTATCAGTGAGCAGGATAAGACGGGAAATATCGTAGAGATTCTGCCACGGGAGAATCTACTGATCCGACCGGCGGTGGCAAACGTCGATCAGGCAGTGATTGTATTCGCTCTCGCAGATCCAAAACCGAATTATAATCTGTTGGACCGGTTTCTGATCATGATGGAACAGCAGGGTGTTGACACACTGATCTGCTTTAACAAATCCGATCTGGTCAGTGAACAGGAGGCTCAGGAAATCTGTGATATTTATGCAGGTGCAGGATATCGGGTATTTCTTACAGTTGCGAAGGAGCAGATTGGAATCGAAGCGTTCCGGGAAGCAATCCGGGGTAAGACAAGTGTCTTCGCGGGACCTTCTGGTGTTGGAAAATCATCGATGTTAAATGCATTGCATCCGCAGGCACAGGTGCAGACCGGAGCCGTGAGCGAGAAGATCCGGAGAGGAAAGCATACAACCAGACATTCAGAGCTGATCTATATTGAAGAAGACACGTATATCATGGATACACCGGGATTCAGTTCTCTTGTGATCGAAGATATAGAACCGGAAGATCTGAAAGAATATTTTCGGGAATTTGAAAGTTATAACGGTCTTTGTAAGTTTAATGGCTGTGTGCATATACATGAGCCGGAGTGCTTAGTGAAGGAAGCATTACAAGCGGGAACAATTTCGAAGCTTCGCTATGACAATTATGTACAGTTATATGAGGAATTAAAAAATAAAAGGAGATGGTAGGTATGAATATTCTTTCACCGTCATTGTTATCAATTGATTTTAACCACATTGAACGAAATGCAAAGGTATTAGATGAAGCAGGTGTGAAATGGTTTCATCTGGATGTTATGGATGGTACATTTGTGCGGAATATCTCCTTTGGACCACCGGTCATCAAATGTATACGGAAGATTACAAAAAGCTATTTCGATGTGCATCTGATGATCAATGAACCGATTCGTTATATTGATGCATTTGCAGATGCAGGAGCGGATATGCTTACGGTGCATTATGAAGCATGTAAGGATTTGCAGGAGACGATCGATGCAGTAAAAGCAGCAGGAATGAAGGTTGGAATCGCAGTGAATCCGGAGACACCGGTACATTGGTTAGAGTATTATATCAATCAGGTGGATATGGTGCTGATCATGAGTGTGAATCCGGGCTTTGGCGGGCAGAAGTTTATGCCGATCGCCCTTACGAAGCTGCAGGAGGTAAAGGCACTGGCAGAGGAGCGGAATCCAGAACTTCTGATTGAGGTTGATGGTGGAATTACCGTTGATAATGTACAGGATGTACTGGATGCTGGCGCGAATGTTGTAGTTGCTGGTTCAGCTGTATTTAAGGGTGACAAGAAAGCAAATATTGCAGCCTTTATGGAGAAACTGAACGCATAGACAGAATGTAAAAATGAAATCTGAAAGCAAATATTGTCTCATTGTCACAGGCGGTTCTGCAGACAAAGATTTGGTTGCTGCCGTTTATGAGGGCGCATATGGATATCCGGTTCATCCATATGTGATCGGTGTGGATAAGGGACTGGAAGTATTAGAACAATTGGATATCGAACCGGATCTGGTAATTGGAGATTTTGATTCCGCAAACGACGGCATCAGAGCGAAATATGTGACAAGCCCTGATGCCGTTGTGCATGAAAAGTGTGTTGTATTGAATCCGGAAAAAGATTTCACGGATACACATGTTGCAGTATTAGAGGCGGCAAAACGTGGATTTGTACGTGCATTGTTGCTTGGCGCAACTGGCACAAGAATCGATCACACATTGGGAAACCTCGGATTGCTTTTTACGTGTGAGCAGGAGGGAATCCATGCAGAGATCTTAGATCTGCATAACCGGATATCTCTGATAGAAAAAGAAAAGATAGTTCGTGCAGAAAGTCTGTATGGACCTTATATATCTTTACTGCCCTTTTCCGAATGCGTGAAGGGCATTACCCTCAAAGGTTTTAAATATAATGCACATGACCTGTCAATCCGAAAGGGAGAGACGATAGGACTTAGCAATGAATTAAGAGAGGAGGAAGGTCACATAACGATTGGAGATGGGTACCTGTTTCTTATGGAGACCAAAGATTAAATGTCAACATGGGTAATACTTGCATTTGTAATTTACATGATTTTCATGCTGGGAATTGGTGTTATTACAGCGAGAAAAAACAAAAGCTCGGATGATTACTTCTTAGGAGGTAGAAACTTAGGAGGATGGGTGACAGCCCTTTCCGCACAGGCATCTGACATGAGTGGATGGATGCTGATGGGACTTCCTGGCTGTGTCTATGCATTTGGCGCAAATCAGGCATGGATTGCAATCGGCCTTTTGATTGGTACAATTCTAAACTGGGTGATTGTCGCAGGCCGTCTGCGCCGGTATACAATCAAGGCGGGTAACGCAATGACGATTCCGGAGTATCTGAGCAATCGTTTCCGCGATAAGCATAATATCCTGATTACGATTTCTGCAATCGTTATTGTAGTTTTCTTTGTGGTATATTCTGCATCTGCGTTTGCATCCGGAGGAAAATTGTTTGCTTCTATCACGAAGATGAATTATCATCAGGCATTGATTGTGGGCGCGGTCGTTATTTTGATCTATACGTTCCTTGGTGGATTCCTTGCTGTGTGTACAACGGACTTTGTACAGGGTATGATGATGCTCGTTGGTGTACTGGCAGTTCCGATTCTGGTTGTGATCGTACTTGGAACCGGAAATATCGTACCGAATCTTGTGAATTCCGGTCTGGATGTTGACGCGAAGGACTATCTGAATATCTTTATGCAGGATGGTAAGCCAATCTCCGGTATCAGCATTGCATCCCAGCTTGCATGGGGACTTGGCTATTGCGGAATGCCGCATATTCTTGTGCGATTCATGGCAGTCCGCGATGAGAAGGAGCTTGCGAAGTCCAAGAAGGTCGCCATCGTCTGGGTACTGATCTCACTTGTACTTGCCTGTGTGATTGGTGTACTTGGACGTGCATACCTGTATCCGATGGTACTTTCAAACAAGGGCGCCCAATATGAGAACGTCTATATCGAGATGATCAAGAAGCTTTTTATGTCGGATTATTCACTGCCGTTTATTGGTGGTCTGTTGCTGTGCGGTATTTTGGCTGCAATCATGTCAACTGCGGATTCCCAGCTGCTTGTTTCTTCATCCGCTGTGGCAAACGATCTGTTCAAGGGTGTGTTCTTCAAGAAATTGAAAGATAAGCAGGTATTGTTCATTGCAAGAGCAACGGTATTTGTTGTTGCAATCATTGCAATCGTGATAGCATGGAATCCAAACTCTTCCATCATGAATCTGGTCAGCGATGCGTGGGCAGGACTTGGAAGTGCATTTGGCCCGGCAATTCTGATGTCGCTTTACTGGAAACGTATGAATCTGGCAGGCGCAGCAGCCGGTATGGCAAGTGGCGGACTCACTGTTATTATCTGGGATTATATTAAGTGCTGTACGCTGGATGGCGTTCATGTGACACCGGCAGCCTATACGGGCGTATATTCCCTGCTGGTTGGATTTATCGTAAGCCTTGTATTCATCGTTGTTGTATCACTTGCAACACCAAAGGTCAGCGATGAGATCATGCAGGAATTTGAAGATGTAAAGAATGGAAATATTGAAGCATAAATAAACAAAAAGAAAATGCCGGATGCGAGCCGGCATTTTCTTTTTGTATCTTAAAAAAGAGAGGATTTATGAAAAAACTATGGTTATAATATAAAATATAATTATGAACAAATTATGACATAAGTTGAAAGTTTGTGTAAATATTCATTCAAAATGTAAGATTTGACCATAAAAATCAGGAGAAAACAGAGAATGCAGATCAAAATAATTGTAGTAGGAACAGTCAAAGAAGCATTTTATCAGAAAAAAATAGAAGAATTTCAGTCAAAAATCCGGAAAAATCTACCATTGGAATTAATCTGTCTGAAGGATGAGAGTATTCCAAAGCAGATATCGGATGTGGTTATCCGAAAAATCAAGGAGACAGAAGGAGAAAAAATCCTGAGCCGGATCCAGAATACAGATTATGTGGCGGCGCTTTGCATCGATGGTAAAAAGATGGATAATTCCAAGATAAAGAAAAGTATAGAGACAGCAGAACAAAGGGGAAAAACAAGCATTGCATTTGTGATTGGAGGCTCGCTTGGATTATCTGATGCGGTTGTGAAACGTGCAGATGAAAAAATCAGCTTTTCCAATATGACATTTCCGCATCAGCTTATGCGGGTTATGCTTATGGAGGTGCTGGCAGATACTATTTGTGGTAAGTGATATGGTTTAATATCGTATAGGCGCGGTAAAGCTGTTCAGTCAAAACAACGGTGGTAAGGTCGGTGGACATTGTAAAACCGGAGAGAGAAAACGAAGGAAGTCCGCCGATATCAGAGCTGGTCGTTTCATTTGTATCTGAAATCCGGTTTTGCTGGGCAACAACAAACTCGATACGGGAATAACCAGACAGACCAAGCTGCTCAATTTTTGATGCAAAGGCTTCCGAGGAGATGGTATCGATACCGGGGATGACGCGGAAGCAGGCGGAGGAAGCCGACATTGTAAGCTTTGAGAGGTCTTTATAATAGAGACATCTGACACGGCAAAAAGCGGAGAGACGTTTCACGTACTCCGCAACAGCTTTGGCGTATTCGGTATCTAATTTCTTTTTTTCAATATGTATCAAAATTTCCATAGAAATATTATAACATAATTCTTTTCATATGTCCTTTTAAATGGTAAAATATATACAATCGTGCCTGTAGATATAACGTACTGGCATCAAAGTAAAAATATATGGACAGAGGACAATTATGACAGATAAAAAGATTTTGGTATTAGATATTGATGGTACACTTGTGAATTCGGAGAAACAGATCACGCCGGAGACATTAAAATATCTGAAACTGATACAGGAGCAGGGACATATTGTAGCACTGGCATCCGGCAGACCATTTCCTGGGATGAAGCAGTATACGGATGCATTGGGACTGGCAGAGTATGGCGGTTATGCATTGAGTTTTAATGGCGGAAAAGTGGTTTCCTGTGCAACGGAGGAAGTCATTTATACAAAAGCAATACCAAACCGTTATGCGAAGATTCTCTATGAATTTGCAAAGGAACGTCACATTGGTATGGTTACATACAAGGGAAACCAGGTGATTACCGGTACCGATACGGATGGGTATATGGAATTCGAGGCGCGACTCAATCATATGGAATTGTGTCAGGTGGATGATTTCCTTGGATATGTCGATTTTGATATGACCAAATGCTTGATGACAGCGGAGCCGGAGGCTGCAGAACAGTATGAGAAGCAGCTTGCAGCGCTTGTGGCACCGGATCTGAATGTATTTCGTTCAGAACCATATTTCATTGAAATTACCGTCAAAGGTGTAGACAAGGCAGAGTCTATCGCACGGCTTTTGGAGCATATTGGCATGACACGGGAACAGTGTATCTGCTGTGGAGATGGCTTCAACGACAAAACAATGGTGGAATACGCGGGTGTTGGCGTTGCAATGGGAAATGCCCAGCAGGTTGTCAAGGATGTAGCTGATTATGTGACAGCATCCTGTGACGAGGATGGACTGGTCGAAGTGATTAAGAAGTTTGTATTGTAGAATGAAGGGCAGAAGATGAAAGAATATTTGATATCAACCAAAGCAGATACTTTGGCTGATCTGCGTGAAATTGTAAAGCATTCTTATATTGAAGAATTGAGCATTGTATATGCCTCTGATTTTTTTGAAAATCCAGCGGGAGTGATTGCAACGATCAAAGAACAGTTTGCCGGAAAGATGATTGTTGTACGAAGCTCCTCGAAAAGCGAGGATAATCTGGAGACAAGCAATGCCGGACATTTTGAAAGTGTGCTGGGGGTTGATGCATCGAAGGATGCAGCGATTGCGGAAGCAATTGAGACAGTGTATCGTTCTTATGTGGAGGGAGACTTCACAGAAACGGCGAAGCAGCAGCTGATTGAGACAAACGAAGAGGTATTGATTCAGAGACAGACTGATCATGTACGGATTTCGGGTGTTGTATTTACGAGAGATATTATATACAACCGTCCGTATTATATGGTTACTTATGACGATAATGGAAGCACGGATTCTGTGACAAGCGGTGTTCGTGGCAAGACAAAATGGATTGCGAAAAATGCATCCAGAGAATTTCTGGAATATGAATTTGTAGATCTTCTGACAGCGGTTAAGGAGATTGAACGGATCTATGATTATGTCTCCGCACTTGATATAGAGTTTGCAATTCTGGAGGATGGAACGGTCGTTATTTTCCAGGTGCGCCCGCTGGCGGCTGCACTGAAGATCATTGCGCCGATGACAGACCGGGAATTCAAGGACACAAAAGCACTTGCCAAGTGCAAATATCTCGATACATTCCATATTCTTTCCGATATGGCATTCTGGAATCCTGCGGAGATTATCGGCAGCAATCCAAGACCACTTGATTATTCGTTGTACCGGGAACTGATCACGGCGCATATCTGGTCTGCGGGTCTGCAGCCGCTTGGCTACCAGCCGGTACGTGGCGAACTGATGCAGAAGGTGGGGAATAAACCATATATATCTGTGAATTACACGTTTGATGGACTGACACCTGCAGGACTTTCCGAGGATCTGTGTTATAAGCTGAATCAGTATTATGAACAGAAGCTGCGTCAGGATAAAACAGCACATGACAAGATTGAGTTTGAAATTATATTCAACACATATGATTTCATGACAGATACGCGTCTGAAGGAGCTTTCGGATTACGGATTCAGTGATGCGGAGATTTCGCAGCTGCGCAATGCACTGTTTGACATTGCAAAGCAGACATTAGAGCATTACGATGAGATCTGCGAGGAGGATCTGCGTTCTCTGGGACAGCTTACGGAGCTCCGGCATGAGCTTCGGACACATGCGCCGCTGGCTGAGACGAATGTTATGAAGTTATACAGCTATATTGACGAACTGCTAGATTCCATTAAAGATCATGGAACGCCGCAGTTTACAAGACAGGCACGCTGTGCGTTTATGGCGCGGAGCTTCTGTCGTACGCTGGTGGAAAAAGGATATTTTACAAAGCAGGAGATGGATGATTTCATGTTGTCTATTCCAACAGTTGCTTCGGAGTTTGAGCGTGATTTTGATTTGTATAGCCATGGAAAGATGAGCCGGGATGATTTCAATCATCTGTATGGACATTTGAGACTTGGTACGTATGATATCCGTTCTGACAGCTATCGGAATATTTATTTTGATGTGGCGTCTGCAAATCTTACCGGAAACAATAAGGTAAAGCAGAAAGCGAAAAGTCTGGATAAAAAGAAATTGCAGATTGCGCTGGATGAGGCTGGGATCCCGGAAACACCAGAGCGTTTTATGGAGTTTATAAAAAAGGCAACACAGAACCGTGAATATTTTAAGTTTGAGTTTACAAAATCGTTATCGCTGATGTTGGATGTGATCGTGAAGCTCGGAGAGGTGATGGCAATTGCAAGGGAAGATATGTCATATCTTGAGATTCAGGATCTGCTGAGCTATCACAGCCGGGATTCCTATATTCAGACGATCGAAACACGGAGACGTTTTTACCATGTGAATTCTTATCTGGTGTTGCCGGAGGTGATTTTTGATGTCGGTGATATCGATGTGATTGATATTGATGAAGCTAGACCAAATTTCATCACCAACAAAGTTGTGGAGGCTCCGATTGTGAATCTTGACGAAGATCATGATTCGGACATTACAGGTAAAATCGTGGTGCTTACAAAAGCTGATCCGGGCTATGACTGGATTTTTGCCAAAGATATTGCCGGATTTGTTACGAAGTATGGCGGTGCGGCATCGCATATGGCAATCCGTTGTGCGGAGTTTGGAATTCCTGCAGCCATCGGCTGTGGAGAAAAAATCTATCAGAGAATTCACCGGATGCAGATTATGTGCCTGGATTGTGAAAATGGAAGAATTACGGAAAAGCAGAGTCAATAAATTGATTTCAAGTTAGGCATGGTGTATAATGAAACGATGAGACAAGGAGGAAGTCTACATGGGATTTTTTAAAGATTTCAAGCGTGATTTTGCGCAGGCAGTCAATGAGCTGATGCCGGATAAAGATGAACTTGGTGCAGAATACGATGATGAAGATATGGTCAATACGTTTGACGAAAATGATCAGATGGATGTAGCACCCGAAGATCTGTTGGAAAATTTGGACGAAATCCGGATTGATAAACCGGAGATGGAGATAACAGAAGGGACTGAAAATCTGGATCATTTTTCAAGCGCGGAGCCTGCTGAAAATGAGGAACAGGATGAAACATCGGTGTTTGATACAGTTCCGGAGGCAGAAGTCATTCAGGATGATCTGGAATTAGAACCAGAACCATTCTCAGAAGATGAATTAACGCCAAAACCGGATACAGAATATTTGCAGGCGGAGCAGATAACGGAGTTGACACAGACAGGGGATGAGCAGGCAGTTCCCGAGACGGATGAGCTTAAGGCCCTGGATGCACTGGATGAAGAAAATATGCTGGAGCATACGGAAGATGCATTGCAGATAGAACCGGATACCGAACAAAAACAGGAAGAACTGCAGAACTTTTTATCAGCTGATCTGGAGAAAGCTGTGGAGGATACATTGGCAAAACAGGCGGAAGAAGAGACACAGATGGAACGCGTTCAACAGGAGGATGCAGCTATGGAGACAAATGTAGAAACTGGAGCTGAGGGAAAAGCAGATGTAAGTACGCTGATGGAAGCGGATACAACGTATATTACTAAGTCAACTGTGGTTAACGGGGATTTGCAGACAGATGGCTGTATAGATCTGATCGGAACAGTCAAAGGATCTGTGAGCTGTGATGGAAAACTGATCGTCGGTGGTTCTATTACTGGAGATGTACAGGTTGGAGAATTATATGCCAACGCAGCACGGATCGAGGGTGATGTACATGTCGTGGATGCGGCTAAGATTGGTGTTGGAACTGTGGTTGTCGGCAATGTATTTGCGGGATCCGCAGTGATTGCAGGTGCAGTCAAGGGAGATATCGATGTACAGGGACCTGTGATCGTGGACTCGACAGCAGTTATTATGGGAAATATAAAATCAAGATCCGTACAGATTAACAACGGTGCAGTGATCGAAGGCATGTGTTCACAGTGCTATTCGGAGATTGATGTAAAGAGCTTTTTTGAATAAAAAGAAAGAGGAGTATCAAACGATGAAGATGGACAGAATTTTATTGAAACTTTCCGGAGAGGCACTTGCCGGAGACAAACACACTGGATTTGACGAGGCGGTTGTGCGGGATGTGGCGAAGCAGGTAAAGGCAATCTGTGATAAACATATTCAGGTAAGTATCGTAATTGGTGGTGGAAATTTCTGGAGAGGCAGAACCTCAGACAATATGGATCGTGTGAAAGCAGACCAGATTGGTATGCTGGCAACGGTGATGAACTGTATTTATGCAGCAGATGCAATGCGGGCAGAGGGACTTAAGACACATATCATGACTCCGTTTGCGTGTGGCAGCATGACAGAGCTGTTCAACAAGGATAAGGCAATCGAGTATCTGGAGAATGGCGAGGTTGTTTTTTTTGCAGGAGGAACCGGACATCCGTATTTCTCAACGGATACGGCAACGGTGCTTATGGCAATTGAGGTAGAGGCAGATGTGATTCTTTCCGCAAAGGCAATTGATGGCGTATATGACAGCGATCCAAAGACAAATCCAAATGCAAAGAAGTATGATACGATGCCAATTTCTGAGATTGTGGATAAGAAGCTCGGTGTGATTGATCTTGCGGCTGCTGTACTTGCTATGGAGAACAAGATGCCGATGATGCTGTTTGGATTAAATGATACAAATAGTATTGAGAAGGCAGTTACGGGTGGTTTTACCGGAACCACTGTGACTGTGGAATAAGAAATAATATAGACAAAATATATATTTGGAGGAAAAAATATGTTAGCACAGTATGAAGAGAAGATGAAGAAAACAATTGAGAGTTTGCAGAAGGAGTACACAACAATCCGGGCAGGACGCGCAAACCCACATATTCTGGATCGTATTACGGTTCTTTATTATGGAGCCCCTACACCGTTGCAGCAGGTGGCAAATATTACAGTTCCAGAGGCAAGAACAATAATGATCTCTCCTTGGGAGTCCAGCCTGATCAAGGAAATCGAGAAAGCAATTGTATGTTCTGATCTTGGTATCAATCCGAACAATGATGGTAAGAACATTATTATTAACTTCCCGGAGCTGACAGAGGATCGAAGAAAAGAGCTTGCGAAGGATGTTAAGAAGAAGGGTGAGAATGCGAAGGTTGCTATTCGTAATATCCGCCGCGATGCAAACGATGCATTGAAGAAAGCAAACAAGGCAGCAGAGATGTCTGACGATGAACTCAAGGGCAACGAAGACAAGGTGCAGAAGATGACAGACAAGTATATTGCACAGGTAGATCAGGAAATCGATACAAAGACAAAGGAAATTATGACAGTATAAGCCTATGAAGAAGATAATTGACGGGGAAGAATTAGAAATACCTGCCCATGTAGCGATCATCATGGATGGCAATGGAAGATGGGCGAAGAAACGTCTGCTTCCGCGTAACATGGGACATAGACAGGGCGCAAAGGTGTTAGAACAGATCTGCCGGGATGCGGCGGATTTGGGGATCCAGTATCTGACGGTGTACGCATTTTCAACAGAGAACTGGAAACGTTCAACCGAGGAAGTAACAGGAATTATGAATCTGCTTCGCAGCTACCTGTCAAACTGCGTGGAACGTGCTTCCAAGGATGGACTGCGCATCCGTGTGATTGGTGACAAAAGTGCATTGGATGCAGATATTGTTGCAATGATTGAAAAAGCAGAACGTGAGACAGCAAAATTTGATAAACTGGACTTCACAATTGCACTCAATTATGGTGGCCGGGATGAGCTTCGCCGCACGATGGCAAAGCTTGCAAAAGAGGTGCAGGCAGGTGTGCTTGCTCCGGAGGATATTACAGAAGATAAAATATCGGAGAATCTGGACACGGCAGGTGTTCCGGATCCGGATTTGTTGATTCGGACAAGCGGAGAACTGCGGCTTTCCAATTATCTGATCTGGCAGCTTGCATATGCAGAATTCTATTTTACGGATACCCTGTGGCCGGATTTTGACAAGGAATCATTGAAAGAAGCAATCCGGTATTATAACGGTAGAGAGCGAAGGTTTGGTGGAGTAAAATAAACTATGTTTAAAACACGTTTTTTGAGTGGTGCAGTGTTAACCCTGCTCACAATTGGAATTTTATATCTGGGTGGTTACGTAACCGGAGTGGCAGTCATGCTTTTGAGTCTGGGCGGAGTGTTCGAACTAATGCGCGTGTATAAGCAGGAAAAATCAGTGATGGCGGTGCTTGCTTACCTGATGACAATTGCGTATTATTGTTTTTTGTTCTTTCATTTGGAAAGATATCTTCTGCCCCTGATTATTATGTATGTACTTCTGGTACTGACGGTCTATGTGATTGCATATCCGAAATATACCGACAAAGATGTAATGGCAACAATATTAGCATTCTTTTATATTTCCCTGCTTTTGTCATTTTTGTATCAGGTTCGGATATTAAAATACGGTGGCGCGCTGGTTGTGATGGTATACATCTGTTCATGGATCAATGATACTTTTGCATATTGTGTCGGTGTGAAGTTCGGGAAACACAAGATGTCACCGAAGCTGAGTCCGAAGAAGAGCGTGGAAGGATTGTTTGGAGGAATTTTGGGTTCGGCACTCATTGGAGGGTTGTATGGAATATTCTTCAATGCAAAGGTATATGAATTAACAAATGCTCCTCTTATTTTTGCAATTGCCGGTGCAGCTGGTGCCGGGTTTGCGGTAATCGGGGATCTGACAGCATCTGCAATTAAAAGAAATAACGATATCAAGGATTATGGAAAACTGATTCCGGGACATGGCGGCATTATGGACCGGTTTGACAGTATTATCTTTACAGCACCAATCGTATATTATTGTTTTTCGATTATGATTGGAAACTTAGGAGGCGCAATGTGAGAACAATCGCGATTATAGGCTCGACAGGTTCCATTGGTACACAGACACTGGATGTGGTGCGTGCAAATGCGGATATTCAGGTTGGAGCTCTGGCAGCCGGGAATAATATAGAATTACTGGAAAAACAGGTGCGGGAATTTAAACCGGTACTTGTGAGTGTGCAAAGCGAAGACAAGGCAAACGAATTACGGCTTGCCTTGTCTGATTTTAACTGTAAGATTGTCTATGGTATGGATGGATTGATTGAAGTTGCAACATATGAACCGGCAGAACTGGTTGTGACAGCCATTGTTGGAATGATTGGAATTCGTCCGACAATCGAAGCAATTAAAGCAGGAAAGGATATTGCGTTAGCAAATAAGGAAACTTTGGTAACTGCAGGGCATCTGATCATGGCTTTGGCAGAGGAATATCATGTGCGGATTCTTCCGGTGGATAGTGAACACTCTGCGATTTTTCAGTGTCTGCATGGAGAAAAGGGAAATAAGATTGCAAAGCTTCTGATTACAGCATCCGGGGGCCCGTTTCTAGGGAAAACAAGAGATGAACTGAAGGATGTCACAGTCGAGGATGCATTGAAGCATCCAAACTGGTCGATGGGACAAAAGATTACGATTGATTCGGCAACATTGGTTAACAAGGGACTGGAAGTGATTGAAGCGCGCTGGCTGTTTGATGTGATGCCGGAGGATATCGAGGTAGTTGTACAGCCGCAGAGCATCATCCATTCTATGGTGGAGTTTGAGGATGGAGCGATCAAGGCACAGCTTGGTACAGCAGATATGCGTCTGCCGATACAGTATGCACTTTATTATCCGGAACGGAGATTTTTATCAGGGGACAGACTTGATTTTTCAAAAATATGTGGAATACTTACAAGTAAACCGGATCGGGAGACCTTTAAGGGATTGGATTTTGCCTATAATGCAATTAAGACCGGCGGTTCCATGCCGACGGTGCTCAATGCGGCGAATGAATGTGCGGTTGCAAAGTTCTTGCACAAGGACATAAAATTTTTACAGATCTATGATATAATTGAAGCATGCATGGAGGAGCACAAGACGATTGTGAATCCAACCCTCGAAGAGATTTTAGAGACGGAACGCTGGGTATATGCATATATAGAACGGCATTTCGGCTGATAGAGTTTCAATGTAAAAGGAGATTGTATGAATATTATTCTGATTATATTAGTGTTTGGCGTGATTGTGTTTTTTCATGAATTCGGGCACTTTATTGTTGCAAAGATGAATAAGATTGCGGTAATGGAGTTTTCTATCGGCATGGGACCGGCTATTTTTTCGATACAGAAAAAAGAAACGAAATATTCCCTTCGTCTATTGCCAATTGGCGGATACTGCATGATGATGGGGGAAGATGGCGAGAGTGAGGATGAGAATTCTTTTGGAAAGAAACCGTTGTTGGCGCGGATTCTGGTAATCGCAGCCGGACCTGTGTTCAACTTTATTCTTGCATTTATTTTTTCGATTATATTGATTCATTTCACAGGATGTGATCCGGCAAAGCTTTCTACGGTAGTGGAACATTCAGCTGCAGAGGATGCCGGCCTTGTAGTTGGGGATACGGTAACAGCCATTAACGGAAAGAAGATTTATAATTACCGGGAGATTTTGTTGTACATGGCATCGGAGGATGCATCAAAACCGGTGACACTATCCATCGAACATGCCGATGGTACAGATGCTTCCGTTGTGGTAACGCCGAAGGTCAATGAACAGGGAGATTATAAACTTGGTATTTCCTGCAGTTACGTTGCATCTACAGGTTTTGGAAATGATATCAAATATGCCGGTCTTGAACTTCGGTATTGGGTGAAGGCAACTGTGACCGGACTTCGGATGATCGTGACTGGTGGCGTGAAAAATGGAGACATCATGGGACCGGTTGGTGTTGGAAGTGCCATGAATGATGTACTTGATGAGGCAAAGGAGATCAGTACGACGCGGAAAGAAGCCGTCATTAATGTGATACTGAATCTGCTGAACTGGAGTATTTTGCTGAGCGTGAATCTGGGCATCATGAACCTGCTACCGATTCCGGCACTTGATGGAGGAAGATTGTTGTTCCTGTTTATTGAAGGAATCCGCAGAAAGAAGATTCCGCAGGAGAAAGAAGCGATTGTGAATTTTATTGGATTTGCATTGCTTATGGTATTGATGGTTGTTGTGTTCTTTAACGACATTAAGAATGCATTTTTCTAGGTTTTTATATGTAAAGGGGTTGTGATTATGAGATACGAAACGAAGAAAACACTTCCACATAGAGATACAACAAGAATGGTAAATATTGGCGGCGTTGTAATCGGAGGGGGAAATCCGATCGCAATTCAGTCCATGACGAATACGGAGACATCTGACGTAGCTGCAACTGTAGCACAGATTCTGGAACTGGAGAAAGCGGGATGCCAGATTATCCGTTCTACAGCAAATACGGAGGCGGCTGCAAAAGCATTTGACCGGATTAAGGAACAGATTCATATTCCGATCGTAGCGGATATTCATTTTGATTATCGTCTGGCGATTCTTGCGATGGAATATGGCGCAGATAAGATTCGTATTAACCCTGGAAATATTGGCGGAGAAGAAAATCTGAAGAAGGTTGTGAAAGTGGCAAAGGAACGGAATATTCCAATTCGTGTCGGTGTGAATTCCGGTTCGCTTGAACGCAATCTGGTTGAAAAATATGGTGGTGTGACAGCCGAAGGCATCGTGGAGTCTGCATTGGATAAGGTACGGATGATTGAAGAGTGTGATTATGATAACCTCGTAATCAGCATCAAGAGTTCGGATGTGATGATGTGTGTACATGCACATGAACTGATTGCGGAACAGACAAGCTATCCATTGCATGTTGGAATCACCGAGGCTGGAACGGTCTATCGTGGCAATATCAAGTCCGCGGTTGGACTAGGCATGATCTTGGGACAGGGAATCGGTGATACGATGCGGGTTTCTCTGACTGGAGATCCGGTAGAGGAGATTACGTCTGCCAAACTGATTCTGCGTACATTGGGATTGCGCAAGGATGGAATCGAACTGGTATCCTGTCCGACCTGTGGCAGAACGAAGATTGACCTGATCGGACTTGCAAATGAAGTAGAAAAGCTGATTGCCGGTTATGACCAGTTATCGATTAAGGTAGCAGTTATGGGATGTGCAGTCAATGGACCGGGGGAAGCACGGGAAGCAGATCTTGGAATTGCAGGCGGCGATGGAGAAGGACTTCTGATGAAACATGGTGAGATTATCAGGAAAGTTCCACAGGATGAACTGCTTGCGGCGTTGAAGTACGAGTTGGATCATTGGGAAAAGGAGTAAAATTTGGATAACAAAACATTTTGTAATGTGTTTCCGGCTTTTAGGGGTGGAGCGGAGCTTGACGCCCTTTTTTCGGATACGCAGGTAGAGAGTATCAAAACCTACGAGACAAAAAAACAGATGATTGTTACACTGCAAAGTGATCACCTGATTCCATATCATATGATTACCCGTATGGAAGCGTTATTGACACAGCATGCATATCATATGGGGGGCGCAGGAAAGACAATACAGCTGTTTATGCGGTATCATCTTTCAGCGCAGTATGATATCAGACAGATTGCGGAAAATTATAAAGAAAGTCTGTTAGAAGAGTTGCGTGGAAGAAGCCGGATTGCATTTCGTTTGATGAGCCGGGCGGAGTGGTACTATAACGACGATGTGATCAGTATTGCAGTGGAACATTCATCTGTTGCGAAGGAACATGAAAAGCTGATACGGGATTTCCTCGTATCTTATTTTCGTGACCATTTTGGAAAAGAAATCGAAGTTGGGTTCAGTTATTCCTTAGAGCAAAAGACAAAACTGCGCCAGGCGAATGCTTTGCGTTTACAGCAGGAGCTTCGGACCATTGAAGAAAAAAATGCAGAATTACAGGCTGCTTCGGATGATTCGGAAAAAGAGAAAAATGCAGAAGATAAAAAGACTTCTAAGGGTGAAACAAAGCAGATAGAAGCAAAAATGGATGCACAAATGGTGGCACCGAAGTCTGCACAGCCGGTTACGTCCGGTGCGAAACCGGTGGCTGCAGCAGCTAAGTCCTATGGTGCAGGTGCCAGACCGGACCGTAAATTTTCCGGAAAAGGAGATTATGGAAATTATCGTAAGCAACAGGTACAGGATCCGGATGTGTTTTATGGAAGAAACTGCGATGCGGATATTGTAAAGATTGAAACATTGGAAGAGGGAACCGGAGAATGCTGTATTCATGGACAGGTAATTAAGATTGAGGAAAAGGAACTCCGAAGCGGAAAGTTTATTATCACAGGTGCAATTACGGATTTTACGGATACCATTATGTTTAAGCTGTTTGTATCGCCGGACGACAAGGAACCATTGCTTGACGAACTGCAACAGGGCAAATTCTATATTATAAAAGGTGTACCGATCTATGACAGTTACAGCAAAGAGATTACATTTTCTTCGGTGGCAGGAATCAAGCCGGCAAATGATTTCCGGGAAAAACGGATGGACAATGCACTCGAAAAGCGTGTAGAGCTGCATTTGCATACAGTCATGAGTGAGATGGACAGCGTGGTTGGCATAGAGAAAGTAATTGCCCGCGCGAAAGAATGGGGGATGAAGGCACTTGCAATCACCGATCACGGAGTTGTACAGGCCTTCCCGATTGCAAACCATCAGCTCAAAAAAGGTGAGGATTTTAAAATCATCTATGGAGTGGAAGGTTATTTTGTGGATGATGTCAAAGGTCTGATTCAAAACGACAAAGGACAGAATATTGATTCGGAATATGTGGTGTTTGATATAGAAACAACAGGCTTGAGCCCCACAAACAACCGGATCATTGAGATAGGCGCAGTCCGGATCAAGGATGGGAAGATTCAGGATACGTTTTCTGAGTTTGTCAATCCGGAGGTGCCGATACCATATACAATCACGAAACTGACTTCAATCACGGATGCGATGGTCAAGGATGCGCCTACGATTGCGGTGATTCTTCCAAAGTTTTTGGAATATATCGGTGATGCAAGTGTAGTTGCGCATAATGCTGCTTTTGATACCGGGTTTATACATGAAAATGCGAAGCGCCTGGGACTGGTGTTTGACAGTACGATTGTGGATACGATGACACTGGCTCATATCCTGCTCCCGGAGCTTGGTAAATATACGTTGGATCGTCTGTGCAAGCAGTTTGGTGTTGTCAATGAACATCACCATAGAGCCTGTGATGATGCGGCAGCTACAGCCGAGATCTTTGTTAAGATGATCAAGATGATCAAAGAGAAAGGCATTACTACGATCCATGAGTTAAATGAGGCGGGCGCTGCATCCCCGGATGCCATCCGGAAAGCGAAAACCTATCATGGAATCATTCTGGCAGCAAATGAGGTTGGACGTGTGAATCTGTACCGCCTGATTTCTGAGTCACATCTGAACTATTTTAACCGGCGTCCGCGCATGCCGAAAAGCCTGATCAACAAATACCGGGAGGGATTAATCATTGGATCTGCCTGTGAGGCGGGAGAACTCTACCGTGCAGTTTTGTATGGCGAGGGCGAGGATGAGATTACAAGACTTTGTAATTTCTATGATTATTATGAGATTCAGCCGGTCGGAAATAATATGTTCCTGCTTGACGATGAGAAAGCACCCGTTAAGACAGTGGAAGATCTGCAGGATGTGAACCGGAAGATCTGTAATCTTGGCAAGCAGTTTGGCAAGCCGGTTGTTGCGACCTGTGACGTACATTTCCTTGATCCGGAGGATGAGATATATCGACGGATCATGATGGCAGGAAAAGGTTTCCATGATGCAGACAGACAGCCGCCGCTTTATTTCCGGACGACGGATGAGATGCTCGCGGAGTTCCAGTATCTGGGCAGTGATCTTGCAAAGGAAGTAGTTATAACGAATACAAATAAGATTAATGACATGATTGAGCGTATCTCTCCGGTACGACCGGATAAATGTCCGCCGATCATTGATAATTCCGATGAGACATTGACGACAATCTGTTACGACAAAGCACATGAGATCTATGGACCGGATCTGCCGGAGATTGTGGAAGCAAGACTGAAACGGGAACTTCATTCTATTATCTCAAACGGATTTGCAGTTATGTATATTATCGCACAGAAGCTGGTGTGGAAATCGAATGGAGATGGGTATCTGGTAGGAAGCCGTGGCTCGGTCGGTTCGTCGTTTGTTGCGACGATGGCAGGTATCACCGAAGTAAATCCACTTCCGGCACACTATATCTGTCCGAATTGTTATTTTACTGATTTTGATTCGGATTTTGTGAAACAGTTCGAAGGACAGTCAGGTTGTGACATGCCGGATCGGAAGTGCCCGAAGTGTGGCACGCTGATGAAGAAGGAAGGACATGACATCCCATTTGAGACATTCCTTGGCTTCTACGGGGATAAGGAGCCGGATATTGACCTGAACTTTTCCGGTGAGTATCAGCCGAAGGCACATGCCTATACGGAGGAGCTTTTTGGAAAAGGAAAGGCGTTCCGGGCGGGAACTATTGGTTCACTGGCAGATAAAACGGCTGTCGGCTATGTGTACAAATATTATGAAGAACATGGAGAAACAAAACGCCGGTGTGAGATGGAACGTGTGGCGGTTGGTCTGACGGGAGTGAAACGGACAACCGGACAGCATCCGGGAGGCATGATCGTGCTGCCAAAGCATGAAGAGATTTATTCTTTCACGCCGATCCAGCATCCGGCGAACGATACAACGACGGATATAATCACGACGCATTTTGAGTACCATTCCATTGACCATAACCTTCTGAAACTGGATATTCTCGGTCATGATGATCCGACGATGATTCGCCGCCTGGAGGATCTGACCGGATTGGATGCGAAGACAATTCCACTGGACGACAAGGATGTTATGTCTTTGTTTCATAACACGGAAGCACTCGGTATCAAGCCGGAGGATATTGGAGGCACAAAGCTTGGCACACTTGGCATCCCGGAGTTTGGTACAGACTTTGCGATGCAGATGTTAATTGATGCCGGACCAAAAGCATTTTCTGATCTGGTGCGTATCGCCGGACTTTCCCATGGTACGGATGTATGGCTTGGAAATGCACAGACGCTGATTGCGGATGGAGTTTGTGAGCTTTCTTCTGCAATCTGTACGCGAGATGATATCATGACATATCTGATCTATCGGGGACTGGAACCGGGACTCGCATTCAATATCATGGAGAAGGTCCGTAAAGGTATCGTTGCAAAGGGAAAATGTGACAAGTGGGATGAGTGGAAAGCGGAGATGCGGAAACACGATGTACCGGAATGGTATATGGAGTCCTGCGAGAAGATCAAGTACATGTTCCCGAAAGCACATGCGGTTGCTTATGTTATGATGGGCTGGCGTGTGGCATATTACAAGATCAATTATCCGCTTGCTTATTATACGGCGTTTTTCAGTATACGTGCGTCAGCGTTTGATTATCAGCAGATGTGCCTTGGAAAAGAAGCGCTCGAAGAGAACCTGGCGGAGCTGCGGAAGAAAGACAAGAATGCAATGAGCCAGACGGAGAAAGATATGGTGCGGGATATGCGGCTGGTGCAGGAGATGTATGCGAGAGGAATCGAGTTTATGCCGATTGACCTGTACCGGGCAAAGGCAGACCGTTTCCAGATCATAGATGGGAAGATCATGCCAAGCTTTGCATCCATCGCGGGCATGGGATTAAAAGCGGCACAGCAGCTGGAGGAAGCGGCAAAAGGCGGTCCGTTTACTTCAAAGGAGGATATCCGTATCCGGGGAAAAGTATCGAAAACGATTCTCGATGTGATGGGAGATCTTGGGTTACTGGGAGATCTGCCGGAGACGAATCAGTATGATTTCTTCGGCATGCTGAAATAAAAGAGTTGCTATTTCAGGCTACATATATTAAAATAAAGCCAAATGTTTTTAAATGCGATAAAGAAGGACGTGAGAAAGTGAACAATCAAAATACTCAGGACATCGGAATCATCCATGAATCAAATATAGAGGTATCTGACATTTTGGAACAGGTGTACGAAGCGTTATCCGAGAAAGGATACAACCCGGTTAGTCAGATCGTTGGATATGTGATGAGTGGAGATCCGACCTACATTACCAGTTACAAAAATGCGAGAAGTCTGATCATGAAAGCAGAGCGGGATGAGATCATAGAGGTACTTCTTGAAAATTATATTGAGACACGGCTCAAGTAGAAACACCCGGAGGCGGGCTTAGGCTTGACAAAAGGAGCAAAACAGTATGAGAATCCTTGGATTGGATTATGGTTCAAAAACGGTTGGCGTTGCATTGTCTGATGCAACCTGTTTGATTGCACAGCCGTTGGAGACGATTGAAAGAAAACAGGAAAACAAATTAAGACAGACCTATGCAAGGATTGAAGCACTTGTGGTGGAGCACGACGTGGATAAGATTGTACTTGGACTTCCGAAGATGATGAATAACACGGAAGGACCAAGAGTACAGGCAACGAGAGAATTTGCGGAGAATCTGGAACGGAGAACCGGGTTGCCAATTATTTTTGAAGATGAACGGCTCACGACGGTGGAAGCAAACCGTATTCTGGAAGCAACCGGCGTGTGCGTGAGCGGAAGAAAAGAACACATTGACAAGATGGCGGCAGCTATCATATTACAGAGTTATCTGGATCGAGAGGCACATAAAAAAGATGAGTGAGAAGATTACGTTTGAAACCGAAGATGGAGATATCGAGTTGTATGTATTAGAACAGACAACGCTTTTTGGAGTGAACTACATTCTGGTGACAGATGACGAAGAAAGTGAGGATGGCAGCTTCTTCGTACTGAAAGAAGAACCGGACAGTGAAGGAGATGTCGTTTCTTACGCAGAAGTAGAAGATGAGAACGAATTGAAAGCAGTAATCAGGATTTTTGATGAGCTGTTGGAAGACATTGATTTGGAGGTTTAGTTTAGAATGAAACAGAATAATAAGTCGGTGAAGATCATTCCACTTGGGGGATTGGAACAGATCGGAATGAACATTACCGCGTTCGAGTATGAGGACAGTATTATTGTCGTAGACTGTGGACTTGCATTTCCGGAAGATGAGATGCTTGGTATCGATCTTGTCATCCCGGATGTCACATACTTAAAGGAAAATGCGGACAAGGTAAAAGGACTTGTGATCACGCACGGACATGAGGATCATATCGGTGCGATTCCGTATATAGAAAATGAAGTAAATATGCCGATATATGCAACCAAACTGACGATGGGACTGATCGAGCATAAGCTTCGCGAACATGGGAATATTAACAACGTCAGAAGAAAAATCGTAACACATGGACAGATGATCACACTTGGTGCGTTCCGTATCGAGTTCATCCGCACGACACATTCCATTGCGGATGCGGCTGCACTTGCAATCTATACACCAGCCGGAATCATTGTGCATACCGGAGATTTCAAGGTGGATTATACACCTGTTTTTGGTGAGGCAATCGATCTTCCGAGGTTTGGTGAGCTTGGAAAGAAGGGTGTACTTGCATTGATGGCGGATTCTACAAATGTGGAGCGTCCCGGATATACACCATCTGAGAAGACAATCGGCAAAGTGTTTGATCATTTGTTTGATGATAACGAAGACCATCGGATCATCATTGCGACATTTGCATCGAATGTTGATCGTGTACAGCAGATTATTAATTCTGCCTATAAGTATGGCAGAAAGGTTGTTGTTGAGGGACGAAGCATGGTAAATGTCATTCAGACGGCTTCGGAGCTTGGCTATATTGATATACCGGACAATACGTTGATTGAGATCGATCAGATCAAGAACTATCCGGACGAACAGGTCGTTTTGATCACAACCGGAAGTCAGGGTGAGAATATGGCAGCGCTTTCACGGATTGCAGCCAGTATTCATAAACAGATTACGATTAAACCGGGCGATGTGGTTATCTTCTCATCCAGCCCGATTCCGGGAAATGAGAAGGCAATCTTCAAGGTTATTAACGAGCTTGAGATGAAGGGAGCCCATGTAATCTTCCAGGATACGCATGTTTCCGGACATGCCTGTCAGGAAGAATTAAAACTGATGTATGCACTTACAAAACCGAAATATGCAATTCCGGTGCATGGTGAGTATCGTCATCTGAAACGGCATGCAGAGCTTGCGGTAGAGATGGGAATACCAAAGGAAAATGTCAGGATTTTGTCTGCCGGAGATGTGTTGACAATCGGGGAAGATACTTTTGATGTAACCGGAAAGGTACAGGCACAGGGAATCCTTGTGGATGGACTTGGCGTTGGTGATGTAGGAAATATCGTATTACGGGATCGTCAGCAGCTTTCAGAGAATGGTCTTTTGATCGTTGTTGTGACATTAGAGGCTGGAAGCAATCAGCAGGTTGCCGGACCGGATATTGTATCTCGCGGATTTGTCTATGTACGTGAGGCAGAGAACCTGATGGATGAGTGCCGGGAGGTTGTACAGGAGGCGTTGGACAACTGCTTAGACCGGGGAATTACTGACTGGGGCAAGTTGAAGAATACAATTCGGGATGCTCTGAGTGATTTCCTCTGGAAGAAGATGAAGCGAAGTCCGATGATTCTGCCGATTATTACAGAGGTTTAATATGAGACAGGTTATTAACGAGAGCAAACAATTGAATGAACATATTCGGGCGTCACAGGAATACTGCACATATCTTAAAACGAAGCAGGCACTGCTCGAGAATGAAGAATTAAGCAGACATCTGCAGGAATTTCGTGCAAGGAATTACGAGCTTCAGAATCGGCAGGGGGTAAACCCTTACGATGAAATGATAGAACTGACAAAGGAATATGACGAACTGTTGCATAACTCGATTGTGAGTGATTTTTTGCAGGCGGAACAGCAGATCTGCAAATTGCTGCAGCAGGTGTTTGATTCCATAGCAGAAGGATTGGAGTTTGATTACATCAATGAGTGAAAATGTGAAAAAAACAACAAATGGAACAGCAAAGAAAAAAGCGGGTAAGAAAAGCGTGCGAAAGAAAGAGGAGAATCTTCGCAAGGGACTGAAGAATTCTTCCGGGTTTATGTTCAGCTTATTTGTCAATGTGCTGATTGTATTTTTGATTGTTAAGCTTTTTACATATTCTTTTAATTTTGCATATGGCGTATTTGGCAGTGTTGCATTCCATCCGGGAAGCCAGCAGTATATCGTGGTTGATATTCCGGCGGATTCTTCGATTATGGAGATTGGCAGTGCTTTACAGGATGCAGAGATTATCGAGGATAAATATGTCTTTTACGCAAAGGTGAAGGTAAAAGGCTATGGCAACAAGATTACAAGCGGCAAATATCATTTGTCGGCAAGCATGACCTACGATGAGATCTTGCAGATCATCTGTAATATTGATACAGGCAGCGACGAGGATAATGAATAAATATGAATGAGTTTGCGAGAATTACTTCTTTTGTCCGCTCGATGGCGAAGGAAGATGCCGGAGCATTAGGAGAATTGTATCGGGATGCCGTAAGACGCGGTGTTCCGGTTATCCGACCGGAGGCAAGAGAATTATTAAAGACACAGTTACTATTGAGAAAGCCGAAGCATGTTCTGGAGGTCGGAACAGCCGTCGGCTATTCTTCTATCTATATGACGGGATTTCTGCCAGAGGGAGCGAAGATTACAACACTGGAATTGAGTGAGGAGCGCACCGCGGAAGCAAGGGAAAACATCAGACGGCTCGGAAAAGAAACACAGATTCAAGTAATCTGCGGAGATGCGGCAGAGACATTGAAGACACTTCCGGATGACGCATATGAGTTTGCGTTTGTGGATGCGGCAAAGGCACAGTATATATATTATCTGCCGGATGTGCTGCGTGTGCTCTCGCCGGGCGGCGTGATCGTGTCTGATAATATCCTGCAGGAAGGAGAAGTATTGGAATCCCATTTTCTTGTAGAGAAACGGAACCGTACGATTCATGACCGGATGCGGGAATATCTGTATGTGATCACACATGATGAACGGCTGGAAACAGCTATTCTGCCAGTTGGTGATGGCATGGCAATCTCGGTTGTGCAGGGAAAATAAAATATAAAATATCAGGATAGTTGGTATGTGCATGATTTCACTGAGAAATCAGGATACATACGAAATGAAAGAGGATTGAATATGGATAAGTTAGAAAAACCGGAATTATTGATACCTGCTGGAAGTCTGGAAGTATTGAAGGTGGCAGTTGACTACGGCGCAGACGCGGTCTATATTGGCGGCAAGAACTATGGACTTCGTGCGAAAGCCGGGAATTTTACAATCGAAGAAATGCATGAGGCGGCAGACTATGTGCATGCACATGGAGCCAAACTGTATGTGACGGTAAATATATTTGCACACAATGAAGATATTGAGGGAATTAAGGCATATTTCCATGAACTGAAAGAGACGGGACTTGAAGAAAAGATTGATGCATTTATCATTTCTGATCCGGGTATTTTTACACTTGCGAAAGAAATCCTGCCTGGTATCGAAATCCATGTCAGTACGCAGGCAAATAATACTAATTATCTGATCTATGATTTCTGGAGAAAACAGGGAGCTACCCGCGTGGTAGCGGCACGAGAGCTTTCTTTGAAGGAAATTAAAACCATCCGGGAACATATTCCGGCAGATATGGAGATTGAAGCATTTATGCATGGAGCGATGTGTATCTCTTATTCTGGAAGATGTCTGCTCAGCAGTTATTTTACAGGCAGAGACGCAAATCAGGGCGCTTGTACGCATCCGTGCCGTTGGAAATATGCGGTTGTGGAAGAAAAACGTCCAGGCGAGTATCTTCCGGTGGAGGAAGATGACCGGGGAACTTATATCTTCAATTCCAAGGACCTGTGTATGATTGAGCATATCCCGGATATGATTGACGCAGGAATCAATTCCTTCAAGGTAGAGGGACGTATGAAGACTGCTTTGTATGTGGCAGTTGTTACCCGGACGTATCGGGAAGCGATTGACGATTATTATACATCCAGGGAATTATATGAGAGTAAGATGGAACATTACCGACAGGAGATTGCAGCATGTACGTTCCGTCAGTTTACAACCGGATTTTATTATGGAAAGCCAAATGAGGAGACACAGATTTATGATTGCAATACCTATGTGAAGAATCGTGTGTATCTCGGCATGGTTGAGGACGTGACAGAAGCGGGCGAGCTGGTGCTCCACCAGAAGAACAAATTCTGCGTGGGAGATATCGTCGAGGTTATGGCGTTTGACGGCGAGAACGAGGATGTGGAGGTGCTCTCTATTCACGACGAACACGGCACAGAGATGGAATCTGCACCGCATCCAAAACAATTACTTTATGTGAAGGTTTCCGATTCTGAGAAGATCAGAAAAGGCATGATCATACGCACAAGGCACTGCGCAGCTTAAGCAGTGCCTTTTTTTCTATGCGTGATACATAAGACCGTGAGATGTGCAACAGATTGGAAATCTCTTTCTGTGTGAGTTCCCGGTTGTCAAACAGCCCATACCGGAGCGCGATTACCTGCTGCTCGCGGGCATCTAATATTTCTGTAAAAATTTCATTGATATTCCTCAGACTTTCCGAAGTGATGATATTGGACAATACGTTTTCTTCGTCCATGCGTAT
Organism: Wujia sp.; assembly: GCF_056872695.1. NCBI lineage: Bacteria > Bacillati > Bacillota > Clostridia > Lachnospirales > Lachnospiraceae > Wujia > Wujia sp. The sequence continues at coordinate 86,510 of NZ_DBMFCD010000009.1, forward strand.
GACATCCATCAGACTGATTTCGTTCCCTTCCCGGTCGGTACCGATCGGTTCATACAAAGATATTTCACGTGCCTCTTTGCGTTCCTGACGAAGCCGCATAAGAAGTTCATTTTCGATACAACGGCTGGCGTATGTGACAAGCTTTGAGCCTTTGTCGGTATCATATGTATTGATGGCTTTAATTAGTCCGATTGTACCGATGGAAATCAGATCTTCCATGGAACGGTTTCCGGTCTGATATTTCTTGACGATATGCGCGACGAGACGCAGATTGTATTCTACAAGGATATTGCGCGCGGAAAGATCGCCCGCTTTCGCCTTTTGCAGGTAATGCGATTCCTCTTCGGGAGAGAGCGGGTGATGAAATGTCTGCATGGCTGCCTCGCTATCCCTCTTTGTATATACTATGACGAATGATGGGAAATAGTGCTTTTCCAAGATGGAAAAAGATGGTATGATTATAAAAGAAATGAACGAAAAAGGAAAATGATAATGAAACATGAAGATGAGCATAAATCAGATAGAATGAAAGTTATTACCGGTTTCTTTTGGAAGTTTGGAGAAAGAATCATTGTTTTGGGCGTTTCGTTTCTGATCATGGTGATATTGTCAAGACTGCTATCTCCATCAGAATACGGAATGGTTGCAATGGCGTTAGTGGTAATCAATATTGCAGATGTGTTTGTTACGGCAGGACTTGGAAACTCTCTGATACAGAAAAAAGATGCGGACTCAAAAGATTTTTCTACTGCATTTTATTTAAATGTTATCATTTCTGTAATTATATATATCTGTGTTTTTTTTATTGCACCATTGATAGAAAAATTCTTTCATTATCGTGATTTGTCGGCGGTGATAAGAGTTCTCTGTCTTAGGATACCGATTGCTGCAGTCAATTCTGTTCAGTGTGCATATATTTCAAGAAATATGCAGTTTAAACTGTTTTTTGGAGCAACGCTATGGGGAACACTGATATCTGGAGGAGCGGGAGTTGCTCTTGCTTTATCGGGATTTGGTGTATGGGCATTGGTGGTGCAGTATTTGCTGAATGCGGTGATTGACACATGCATATTATGGGTTCGGGCAGGTTGGAGACCTACAAAGGAATTTGATATAGCAACAGGAAAAGGTCTTTTTCGCTATGGGTGGAAATTGATGGTTTCCGGGTTACTGGATATGATCTATAGTCAGATTCGGAATTTGATTATCGGAAAAAAATATTCAGCTGCAGATCTTGCATATTATACGAATGGATCCCAGTATCCGCAGGCTGCAACATCGGCAATCAGCACATCCATAAGCAGCGTGCTGTTTCCTGTATTGTCTAAAAAACAGGAGACAGTGGATTCGGTAAAACAAATTACGCGACGTGCAGTCGGCATCAGTTCGTATCTGCTCTGGCCGGTGATGCTTGGAATTATAGTTGTTGCACCGTCTTTTATTACGGTGTTTTTGACTGATAAATGGCTGCCGTGTGTTCCGTTTATTCGGATTGCATGTATCGCATATGGATTTTGGCCTGTTCACACTGCAAATCTGGAAGCGTTAAAAGCAACCGGACACAGTGATATCTTTTTGAAACTGGAAATTATTAAATGCAGTATAGCGATTGCGATTTTATGTCTGGCTATGAGATATGGAATTATAGCGATTGCATTCAGTGCGGTGGTCACATCCATCATATCGTGCTTTATAAATGCATATCCGAATGTTAAAATATTGAAATATACATATCTGGAGCAGATATCGGATATTATGCCATCCATGATCAAATCCGCTGCAATGGCAGTTATTATATGGGGGATTGGAACACAATTAGAAAATAATCTGGTGCGGTTATGCGTGCAGATTGTGGCGGGGATTGTTGTATATTTTGCAATTTCGTTGATGACGAAAGATGCAAATTTTAATTATTTGAAGAAGCTGGTAAGGTGAGAGATGGATAATATAAAAGTCAGCATTTGCTGTGTTACATATAATCATGAGAAGTACCTTCGTGAAGCGTTAGATGGGATTTTAATGCAGAAGGTAAATTTTGAATATGAAGTCATTATTGGCGATGATCATTCTACAGATGCAAGTCAGGATATCATTCGTAGTTATCAGGATAAATTTGGAAAAAGAATGATTGCTTTTTTGGGAGATAAAAATATTGGAGCAAATGATAATTATGCAAGGGTGCAGTCGTGCTCACGGGGAGAATATGTAGTTGTATTGGAAACAGATGATAAATGGACAGATCAGTATAAATTACAAAAACAGGTCGATTATCTGGATGCACATCCCGAAGCTGTTGCAGTTGCACATAGATGTCAGGTGATTGACCAGAATTCAAACCGGATTGATATTGTGTACCCGGATTGCAAGAATAAGAAGTATACATTGAGACATTTTAGAAAATGGATTATGCCGGGACAGACAACATCAATCATGTATCGGAATTATCATACAAGAGATATAGGGGTAGACAAGGATTTTATATACAGGTGTTCGGAGCTTGGACCGGGGGATCGGTCGAAGATATTTTCTCTGCTCAGTGTTGGAGCGATTCATTGTCTGCCAGATGTTTTAAGCGAATATAGATTGGTCAGATATAGTGGAAACAGTTTTTCTGCAACCAATAAATTAAAATATAAAGATTATGCAGATTATTGGAAATGCTTTGTCACTTTTTCAGAAGAAAAAAGATTGCCTAAGAGTTTTGTAGATACTGCATACGCCATGTATATGGAGGCTATGCTGGCAAGCTGTTTTATACAACATGATATATCCATGAAAGAAATAAAAAAAGTATTGAAGATTCATAAGAACTGGGTAAAAATTTTTGGATATATTCTTGGACATATAAACCGTGTTATGTTTAATTGTGTGAAGGGATTTTTTAATGGAAAAGAATATTTGTAACAGAATATTGCTTACTGCGATTGGGTCAGTTTCATCAAAGGTCGTTTGCGAAAATATCAGGAAGACAGGGAATGTCAGGATATATGGATGTGATATATATCCGGAGATATATCTTTCGCAGGCACCATGGTTTGATGTATTTTATCAGGTGCCGAAGGTATCAGAACATGAGGCATATTGGGCGTGCATAAAGAAAATATGTCTGGAAAATAAAATAGATGTGGTTGTTCCTTTGATCGATGTAGAAGTAGATTTCTTGAATCAACATCGAAACTGGTTTAAAGAGAAAGAAATCATTCTGGCGATGACAGGCAGTGAATCCGTTTTGCTGGCAAGAGATAAAAAAGAAATGATGGATTTTGTTGATGAACAGTGCCTGAAGGGCATTAAAACAATTCCGACATATTATATCAACTCAAAAACAGAAGCAAATACAATACAGTTTCCGGTTGTGTGTAAACCGGTAGATGGTCGAAGCAGTCAGGGGTTACGGATAATCGAAACAAAAGAAGAACTACTTGCGATGCGGACAGTACTAAGCAGGCAGAAATATGTAGTTGAGCCGTATATCTGTGGAAACAGGATTGTAGTGGATGTTTTACGAAATGCGAATTATAATGAGTGTGTGGCTGTAGCAAGAAAAGAACTAATCAGTACACCGCATGGGTGTGGGCTTTCTGTATATGTATACAGGGATGTGGTTCTTGAACATGCATGCATGGAATTGGCAGAAAAAATGCATGTGAATGGTTGCGTAAATTATGAGTTTTTGCAAGATGAAAAAGGTGATTATTATTTTTTGGAGTGCAATCCGAGGTTTTCGGCAGGAGTAGTATTTTCTACTATGGCAGGATATGATTTTGTGTGTAACCATCTGCGGTGTTTCAGACAGGAACATATAGATGATTTTGGCGGAATTAAAGAACAATATATTGCCAGAAACTACGTGGAGTATGTTACGGGGGTAAAAGATGAATAATAATAATGTTTACGAACAGATATCCGGAAGTTCATTAAATATATACATATGGGGCGCCGGATCTATGGCGCGGGAAGTGTACTATAGATTACAGGAGCATGGTATATATGTGAAAGGGTTTGTGGTAAATGTAAAAGTGAAACCTGCAGATGAGGTGACATTTTTACCAATTGAGGATATAGAAGAAATAGAAAAGTCGGGAGTAGATATAGACATTGTTTGCGGACATGGACATTTTGAAAAAATATCAGATATGTATGCGTATGAATGTGTTCGAAAAGTCTATGTGATTCCGAATCCATATGTTCAATATCAGGGACCGGGAGAAAGCTGGGTGAATGAACATAAAGATGAAATTTTATCTACGCTGGATGGATTGGACGAGATATCCCGTGAATGTGTGGATTCGTATTACGAAGTACAAAATACAGGTGATGTATCTTGCCTTTTAAATAGAAATTTATATGTGGAAGATATATTCAACTATGATAAATTGGAAATCGGATATGACGAGGTCTATGTTGATATTGGGGCATATACAGGGGATACAGTACAAATGTTCAAAAAACATTGTAATTCCCGGTATGCGAAAATTATAGCAATTGAACCAAATAAAAGGGCATATCGGAGCCTTTGTGAAGATACAGCATGTGATGATCGAATTGTAACATACAATTGTGCGTTTGGTAAAATAAATGGCAAAACACTGATTGATACAACGGCTATGCAGTCATCACATGTGAGTGAGTCCGGGGATACGGAAGTAGAAGTATGTAGATATGATGATTTGCTATTGGATGAAAGCGTGACAATTATGAAAATATTTGTTCCGTTTATGGCTTTGGATATTTTGGAAGGTGCAAGGAAAAGTATTGAACGCTATAAGCCACGCTTGATTGTAAATGTAGGTGCTGATGATGGGACTCATATTTTAGATGTAATTAAATGGATGGAACAACTCCATGCGGGATATACAATCTCTGTAAGATATGATTTCCCGATGCCAACCAGATTATGTGTGTTTGCAACAAAGTAAGGGGGCTTATTTATGCCATACGATATATATGTAACAAAAGCGTCTCTTCCACCTATGGAGGAATACATAGAAGAGGTCAGATCTGTCTGGGATACGCACTGGTTGACGAATATGGGAGAAAAGCATGAACAGCTTCAAAATATGTTAAAAGACTACCTGGATGTTGATAACATTGAACTGCTTGTAAATGGACATATGGCACTGGAAATGACATTGCAGGCAATGAATCTGCAGGGAGAGGTTATAACAACGCCATTTACGTTTGCGTCCACAACACATGCAATTGTCCGTAATAATCTTGAACCGGTTTTTTGCGATATAGACGAGCAGACTTATACGATGGATGTCAGCAAAATTGAAAGTCTGATTACGGAACGTACCTGTGCGATTTTGCCGGTTCATGTATATGGAAATATATGTAACACAGAAGAAATCGATCGAATTGCACATAAATATGGACTCAAGGTTGTGTATGATGCAGCACATGCATTTGGAGAAACTTATAAAGGGAAAAGTGTAGGTTTGTATGGCGATGCATCCTGCTTTAGTTTTCATGCAACGAAGGTTTATAATACGATTGAGGGTGGCGCAGTTTGCTATCGAAGAGAGGAATTGGGACAGAAACTGTACGAATTAAAGAATTTTGGTATACATGGTCCGGAGGATGTGAATGCAGTTGGCGCAAATGCAAAAATGAACGAATTCTGCGCGGCAATGGGAATCTGTAATTTACGCCATGTGGATGAAGAAATAACAAAACGAAAGACATTGTATGAACATTACATGGAAAGACTGAAGGATACAGCAGGCTTACAATTGAATGAGATTCAATCGCATGTAAGATCGAATTATGCTTATTTCCCGGTTGTATTTGATGAGACTATATTCGGAGTAAGCAGAAATGAAGTATATGATTATCTGGCAGAAGCAGGTATATATACAAGAAAATATTTTTATCCTTTAACGAATACTTTTGCATGTTTCGAAAATAAATACAATGTAGATGATACGCCGGTTGCACGTAAGGTGGCGAATCGTGTTCTGACATTGCCGTTATATCCGGATTTGGATGTCCGGGATGTAGACCGGATCTGCAATCTGTTGTTACAATGCCGTTTTGACAAAAAATGATACGAGGGGTGAATGATATGGAACCGATATTGTTCTTGGTAATTCCATGTTATAACGAGGAAGAAGTCCTTCCTGAGACAAACCGGTGCGTAGGAGATAAACTCAGACGGATGATAACCGATGGAGTCGTTTCAGGAAAAAGCAGAATATTGTATGTGAACGATGGATCCCGGGATCGTACTTGGGATATCATACAGGAGTTATATCGACAGGATGAATATGTGACGGGTATTACCCTGTCAAGAAATAAAGGACATCAGAATGCGCTTCTGGCAGGACTTATGACAGCGAAGGAACATGCCGACATTGTAATCTCTATGGATGCAGATCTGCAGGATGATGTGGAAGTGCTGGATAAATTCGTAGAAGAATACAAGAAGGGAAACGACATTGTATATGGCGTTCGGAAATCAAGAAAGAAAGACACGGCATTTAAACGATGCACGGCACTTTCGTTTTACAAACTGATGCGGTTGTTCGGTGTGGATATGGTATACAATCACGCCGATTACAGACTGATGTCAAAACGGGCGTTAGATGGACTGGAGCGATTCCGGGAGGTCAATTTATTTCTTCGCGGAATCGTGCCTATGATCGGATATGCATCATCTACGGTGGAGTATGACCGAGGAGAACGTGTGGCAGGAGAGTCCAAATATCCGCTTCGGAAGATGTTCCGGTTTGCAATTGAAGGGATTACGTCCTGCAGTGTGAAGCCGATCCGCATGATTACGGCGATGGGACTGCTTGTAAGCTTTCTGAGTGTTGTGTATCTGATATACATATTGATTGGAAACGCCATGGGCTATACGATCAAGGGCTGGACGACAGTTATGGTAGTTATGCTCATTCTTGGAGGGTTTCAGATTTTCAGTATTGGAATTGTTGGTGAATATATCAGTAAGATATATCTGGAGGTAAAAGACCGGCCGCGATATATCATTGAGGACACAAAGATAAAATAACTGTGTTAGGGGTGTACAATGGAAAGAGAAGAGCAGCTTGCAAAAGCAAAATCGATATGTATAAGGATAATACCCTATCTGATCTATTTTCTGGTGCTCTTGTTCTATCATATTTATGGTTATCAGATGGATGGCGATGATCAGTATGTCGTCTCTGTTCTGAAACCATCTTTAAAACAGGAACTGCCAGGATTGATGAAACGAAGCTGCGAGGGCTGGAGCTCCCGTGTGTTGATCAACCCGCTTATCTGGATTTTATTGCATCTGGATATTCGTGTGTGGGGCACATTGGATATTCTGGTATTGATGGTGGGGCTCTGGTGCGTGATCCGCTTGTGTAATCCGGATAGATTAAATGACAATAATATGATAATTCTGGGTGTGGTCCTACTGTTTCCGTTTGATAATTTCCAGGAGGTGGGCTGGGTAGTCACATCGGTAAGCTATGCGTGGCCGTTGGTGGCAGCTCTGCTTGCGTGCATGACAGTGAAGCACTTTTTTGAGCATCAGAAGAATAGCTGGTGGTCTGTAGTTCCCATGTGCCTGCTGACAGTATTTGCAGTGAACAAAGAAGAATTGTCGGTCACGCTGGCGATTATATTTATATACACAGTATTTCTTTCTATCCGGGAAAAAAGACCGGATGGAGTGGTATATATACAGACAGTTATATCAGTTTTTGGCATCCTTTTCCATTTGTTTAACGCAGGAAACCGGGGACGTAGTAGTACATTTACGGAAGACGCACACATGACAGGGGTGGATAAGCTATGTATGGGATTTATCTCAACATTGCACCATTTGTTCTTTGATAAAGAAGGAAACTATTTTTTCTTATGCATGTGTATATTGATCTGTATTGTAACTTGCATGATGCAGACAAAACAGTGGGTAAAAATAATCTCGGTAATTCCTTTGCTGTTATGTGCGGTATCGATGATTACAGGTGTATTTTCAGACGCGGTGGAGTGTGACACATGGAGAGATACACGATTGATTCTACCGGTTGTACTTGCACTGCTTGGCGTTACATGTATTCTGATCTGCATGTATCAGATTCTGCAGGACAGACAGAAATTCCTGACTGTGTTTATACTTTTGTTTGCCGCGTTTGCAGGGAGGATGACGGTTGGATTTTCGGGGACAGGATTATCAGCATTTATAAGGACTTATACATTTTTATATTATATTATATTAGGAGTTGTGGCATGGTTCGTTATCAAATGTGAAGATGATACAACTGTGTTAGCGAAGAAAAAGATACTTTTAAATCGTGTGATCCTGTGGCTTGTGGTCATAAGTATTGTCAGAGCAACCTTTGTACTGGCAATTGTGTAATAAGAAGAGAGAAGGCTTGAAATATGGAGAAGGACAGAGAAAAAAAGACAGGCAGACATACGTTTGTTGTCTGTGCATATAAACAGTCAGAATATCTGGAGACGTGCGTGCGTTCTGTGTTAAGGCAGACTATACAATCGAAGGTGGTTGTGTGTACGTCGACTCCAAATCATCATATAGAAACGATAGCAAAAAAATATAGACTGAAATTGTATATCCGGGAGGGAAAAAGTAATATCCGGGATGATTGGAATTTCGCGATATCCTGTGCGGATACTCCGCTGGTTACGATTGCACATCAGGACGACATCTATCATAGCCGGTATGTGGAATCAATGTTAGATGCATTTAATGCCCGTCCGGATGCGACGACATTTTTCTCCGGATATCGGCCGGTCAAGAAAGATACGGTATCGCTGGATGCAAATTGTATTATACGTGCCATGCTTCGTGCACCGATGTGTGTGGACAGGCTTGCCGGTATCCGCTTTTTTAAAAGGCTGATTTTTTCACTTGGTAACAGCGTCTGCTGTCCGACGGTCACATATGCGGTGAATCGAGTGGGAAAGCCTGTATTTACATCATCCTATAAGTATAATATCGACTGGGATACATTCCGGAAACTTGCACAGCTTCCGGGGAGCTTTGCATATGATCCGCATGCGCTGGTCGGATATCGGGTTCATAATGGGGCGACAAGCAAAGAATATATTGATAATACTGGACGTTTTGATGAAGATATGCGGATGTTTACAGAGATCTGGGGGAAAACGATTGCACGGATGATCATGCGATTTTACACAAGAGCGTATGACACATATAAGGATTAAAAATGACAAAATTATGGTAAAATAATTGTTTTTTTTTCAAATAGGCTATGTTATAATTAAAACACTATAAATATTTTATGAGAGGGTATTGCTATGCGGATAACTGGAGGAAGAAAGAAGATTCGTATAGGTGATTTGCTTGTTGAAGCGGGGGCTATTACGGAAGAAGAGCTTCAGGAGGCACTTGCCTATCAGAAAGAGAATGGTGGCAGGATCGGAAATGTTATCATGGAACTTGGCTTTATCAGCCAGGAGCTGTTGATCACAGTACTGACCACGCAGATGGGAATTGATTACATTGAACTGAAAGCCTGCAAGCTGGATGAAGATTTGCTGAAACAGATACCGGAGAACCTGGTCAATAAGTACAAGGCACTTCCGATTGGATATGATGAAGCAAATCCAAACATTCTGCGCGTGGCGATGGTCGATCCGATGGATCTGAACGCCATCGATGATATCGGTATTGCGATGAATGCGCAGGTGGAACCATTGCTTGCGATGGAAGACGATGTTATGGAGGCGATCGGCAAGTATTTCGGTAATGCACAGGCGATGGAGGCTGCGGAGCAGTACCGGAAAGAAATGCAGGAAAACGGTATGACCGAAGCCGATCAGGATGCGATCAATGAGGATGTCGAGAATTCCCCGATCGTACTTCTTGTAAAACAGATTATCGAGGGTGGTGTCAGACAGAGAGCTTCCGATATTCATATTGAACCACTGGAGAGCAGTGTGCGTGTCCGGTATCGAATCGATGGTGCGTTAAAGCATGTTATGACCTATGATATTGGTCTTCTGGCAGGTATCAGTGCCCGTATCAAGATTATTGGCGGCATGGATATCGCAGAGAAACGTAAACCACAGGATGGTCGTATCACAATCATGGTAGACCGTAGAGAGTATGATGTCCGTGTATCTATCCTGCCTACGGTTTACGGCGAGAAAACCGTTATGAGACTTACTTCCAAGGATGGACTCACAAAACCGAAGAGCGCCCTTGGATTTGGACCAAAGGAATTAAAGGTATTTGATGGTATCCTGAGTAACCCACACGGAATCATTCTGGTTACAGGACCTACAGGATCCGGTAAATCAACAACGCTGTATACATCACTGAGTGAGTTGAACACGGAAGATGTAAATATCATCACCGTTGAAGATCCTGTCGAGGCGAATATCGACGGTATCAATCAGGTGCAGGTAAATGTAAAAGCAGAGCTGACTTTCGCGGCAGCACTTCGATCCATCCTTCGTCAGGACCCGGATATTATCATGATCGGAGAGATTCGAGACGGTGAGACAGCGCAGATCGCGGTACAGGCGGCTATCACCGGACACCTCGTTGTATCAACCTTGCACACAAACTCTGCAGCATCCACAGTTACACGTATTATCGATATGGGTATTGAACCATATGTTGCCGGCGATGCTCTGGTAGGCGTGATTGCACAGCGACTGGTTCGCCGCCTTTGCAGCTCCTGCAAGCAGGCGAGACTGGCAGAACCGGAAGAGAAGAAAATACTTGGCGTAAAACCGGAAGATATGGATGACGATGTGATTATCTATGAGCCGGTTGGATGCCCACTTTGCGGCGATACCGGCTATGCAGGACGAATCGGTGTGTACGAGATGATGCCGGTATCAAAAGAACTGCAGGCAGTTATTTCGAAGGGCGCTACGGCGGATGTCATCGAGAAACAGGCATTAAAGGAAGGTATGCTGACATTGAAGATGGGTGCAGCACAGCATGTACTGAATGGTATCACATCGATCAGCGAGATGAAGAAGATCACATACGAGACAGGCGAAGAATATTAAAACTATAATGTAGAAGAGGGAGAGTAAATAACATGATAGACATGAAAGAACTTTTGGCGTTCGCGGTAGAGCAGAATGCCTCTGATATTCATATTGCGGTAGGCATTCCACCGAAGCTTCGAATCAACGGACGGCTGACGGAGGTAGAGCTTCCGGCTATGACACCGGCAGATGCTGCAGAGGCGATCGGCTCCACGATGCATGACCGTCATAAGCAGATCTTAAAGGAACGAGGCGAGGTCGATTTTTCTTTTGCATCACCGGAAACCGGACGATTCCGTGTAAATGTATTTATGGATCGTGGAAATATGGCTGCTGCATACAGAAAGGTTGATACGATCATCCCGAGACCGGATCAGCTGGGTATTCCGGAAGCGGTTGTACAGTTGTATAAAAAGAAAAGAGGTCTGGTACTCGTAACAGGACCAACCGGTTCCGGTAAGTCAACGACACTTGCTTCTATTATTAATAAGGCAAATGAAAACTTGACGGATCACATCATCACACTGGAGGATCCAATTGAGTATATTCATAAACACAAGAAATCCGTTGTTAACCAGCGAGAGGTTGGTATGGATACACTCTCTTATGCAAATGCACTTCGTGCAGCCCTCCGTGAGGATCCGGATATCATCCTCGTAGGAGAGATGCGTGATCTGGAGACAATCTCCACTGCAATCACAGCTGCCGAGACCGGACACCTGGTATTCTCTACACTGCATACAATTGGTGCTGCATCCACCATCGACCGTATCATCGACGTGTTCCCGACACATCAGCAGCAACAGACACGTATCCAGTTAGCGATGATTCTGGAAGGCGTTATCTCGCAGGCACTGATCCCGACTGCAGACGGACATGGACGAGTGGCAGCGTTTGAGGTTATGCTTGCAAGCCCGGCAATCCGAAGCCTGATCCGTGAGCAGAAGAACCATCAGATCCAGTCCACGATTCAGACAAGCCGTGCGCAGGGCATGATTACATTGGATGATTATATTATTGATCTGTACAAGAGTGGAACGATATCCAGAGATATGGCGTTGACATACGCACAGGATCAGGTGGCAATGAAGAAACAGATGTAGCGTTTGTGCATATTTCACAAAATTAAATTATTTTATTGAACTTTATTGCAAAAAACTATCAAATAGAGTAGTATCAGTATATAAATTGTTCATAAAATGTTCATTTTTTAGAAAAATAAGAGGGTCGGAGGAGTTAAAATGGCACAATACAATTACAAAGCCATGGACAAAAACGGCAAGGCGAAGAAAGGCTCAATCGAAGCCATCAACCTTGACAAGGCAAAAGAAAAGCTGAAGTCCGAAGGCTTAATCGTCCAGGACATTAAAGAGCAGGGCGCAGCCAAAACTGGTCGTGGTAAGAAAGTAAAGGACAAGGACTTGGCGGTATTCTGTAAGCAGTTTTCATCCGTGTTGAACGCGGGTGTTACGATCATCAGTGCGCTGGAGATGATGTCAGAACAGCTGGACAATAAGACATTACAGCGTGCACTGCAGGAAGCACAGGCATATGTACAGAAGGGTGGTACACTGGCAGATGCATTCAAACTGAATCCAAAGGTATTCCCGCCGATCATGATCAACATGACGGCTGCCGGCGAGATGTCCGGTAATCTGGAAGTTTGCTTTGACAGATTGACAACTCATTTTGAGACAGCGAATGCATTACATTCAAAGGTAAAAAGTGCAGTTACATATCCTATTGTTATTTTAATCGTCGTAGTTGCGGTTGTTGCAGTATTGTTAGTTGGAGTTATTCCTCAGTTCTCACAGATGTTTGATGATCTGGGCTCGGAACTTCCAGCAGCAACGCAGATGCTTGTAAATCTAAGTGAATTCTTACAACATAAATGGTATATTGTAGTGATTATTGTTGTAGCAGTAGTGTTTGGATTAAAGGCACTTGGCAAGACAGAGGCAGGATCACTGTTGTACGCAAAGATTGGAATGAAGGCACCATTGTTTGGAGCCCTGACAATCAAATCTGCTGCAGCAACATTCTCCCGCACGATGGCAACACTGATGGCTTCCGGTATCAGCCTGATTGATGCAGTGGAACAGGTAGCCAAGATGATCAATAACCGGATTATCCGGGAAGCATTGCTGGATGCAAAAGTACAGGTATCCAAGGGTGTTCCGCTTTCCAAACCGTTGCGTGATTGTGGTATCTTCCCTCCGATGTTGTCCCAGATGACAAAGATTGGTGAGGAGACAGGTAACATCGAAGATATGATGGACAAGGTTGCAGATTATTATGAGATGGAAGTAAATGATGCAACGGATGCTCTGACAGCAGCGATGGAACCATTGATTATTGTTATCATGGGTGTAGTTGTTGGAGGTATCGTTATGGCAATCTACAGTCCAATGCTCAGCATGTACGACGCAGTCGACAGCTATTAAAATGGATACAAACCGGAGAAGCGAGGACTTCGGTTTTATCATATAAAATTATATAAGGTAAAGGAGAGAAAATTTATGAAGAAAACAAACAACAAAGGTTTCTCACTCGTAGAGCTTATTATCGTTATTGCTATCATGGCAATCCTTGCTGGTGCTATTGCCCCTGCATTGATCAAGTACATTGATAAGTCACGTAAGTCAAATGATGTAAGTTCTGCAAAGACTATTAAGACAGCAGTTGAGACAGCACTTGGTAACGAAGATTGCTATTCATACTTAACTGGTCTGGCTACATCTACGGCAGATACTGTTATTACAATTACAACAAATTCATCTTCAGCAACAGCAGCTATTGGTGTTGCTACGGCACCTGCTGGTTATAATGGAGACTTAACTCAGGCTGATATTCAGAAGTTGATTTTCGAGAACATCGGTGAGAAGACACCAAAGCTTAAGTTCTCTAAGGCAATTGATGGATACCTTTCAGCTAAGCCGGATCATTTCTACGTTTCAATCTCAAACAAGGGTACAGTTGCTGTATTCGTTGGTAGCGCTGCTCCTTCTGGTGCAAACCTTGCAGCTGATAAGGGTGGAGATGGTACTAATGCTAAGACATATGTACAGTTGACACCGGAACTGTCACAGGCATATCAGTAAAATTAATGCAGATTCCGTCTGATTTTTCAGACGGAATCTATTTAAAAAATGAGACGGAAAGGTTAGGACAATGTTAGTAACAGTAGTATTTAGCATTTTTTTTGTGTTATATGGAATCGTGATTGGAAGTTTTTTGAACGTTCTGATTTTGCGACTTCCAATAAAGGAAAGTATAACCTTAAAACGGTCTCATTGTATGACATGTGGACACACTTTGTCATGGTATGAGCTCATACCATTATTTAGTTATTTATTTTTAGGTGGAAAGTGCAGGCACTGTAAGGCGCATATATCGGCACAATACCCGATTATAGAGGGCGCGAATGGCTTGATATACGTAAGTATCTTCCTCGCAAAAGGTATTACGGTTGAGACGTTCTTATACTGCCTGTGTGCTTCTGCCTTGTTAGCATTGAGTGTGATCGATTGGCGCACACAGGAAATTCCATTAGGATTCAATATTTTTATACTAATTTTGGGACTGGTTAGACTCGTTACTGATCTGGGTAACTGGAGTCAATATGTAATCGGTTTGTTTGCGGTCAGCGTTTTTTTACTGCTTATTAACTTTGTAACAAAGGGGAGAGGCATAGGACACGGTGACATAAAACTTATGGCAGCAACCGGCTTACTGATGGGCTGGAAACGAATCATAGTAGCATTTATCATGGCATGTATTATCGGAACGGTAGTACATCTCATACGGATGGCTGTTAAGAAAGCCGGCAGAAAACTGGCTTTGGGCCCATATTTATCTATGGGTATATTTATAGCAATGATATGGGGTGAACAGCTCGTGAGCTGGTACCTATAAGTATATGGACGAAAGTCCGAATATAAATCACTGATTAGCGAGGGAGGCTATAGCGAATGGCAAAAAGTAATAAAGTGTTATCCATTGATATCACAAACGAAAGTATTACAATTATTGAGCTGACTGCTTCAGCAAAAAAGCAGACGATGATTCACAATATCATCATATTTGAGACACCGGAAGATTCTTATGAAGATGGTGTATTAAAGGAGCCGGAGAAGATTGCGGAGGCAATTACACAGCAGTTGATGGCTCGCGGTATTAACAATAAGAATGCAATCTTTGTTCTTTCTTCTACGAAGATTGTAAATAGAGAGGTTATGATACCGTTTGTTCCTGAGAAAAAGATCAGAGGAATTATCAATTCAAACTCATCCGAGTATTTCCCTGTAAATATAGAAGATTATGTAGTATCTCATTCTGTGCTGGAGACGGTGACGGATGAGGAAAATAACAAGCAGTTACGCGTGCTTGCAGTGGCTGCACCACAGCATATGGTAAAGTCCTATTATGATTTGGGCCAGATGGCAGGTCTGAATGTTGTTGCACTTGATTATATCGGTAATGCAATGTTACAGCTCATCAAGACACAGACAAACCAGAACACAACGACGATGGTTATCCAGTTGGGCAGTGAAAGTACGGTATTAAACATCGTACAGGGTGATAATCTGTTGTTACAGAGAACGGTTCCATATGGTACAAACGCTGTTGTTAATGTAGTAATGGACGAAAAGGGCGTTGATGCGACGACAGCAATGACACTGTTGCAGAATGACAGACTTATCACAGTTGATTTTGATGACAACGAGGTAACAGGCGCATTCCGTTATCTGATTAATAACATTGGTCGTGTTATGGACTTCTATGCATCAAAGAATCCGGATAAGCCGATCGAGGATGTATTCCTGACGGGCGATGGTGCGTTGATTCGCGGTATCGATGGGTTGTTCAAGGTACAGTTGAATGTCAGTACACGTATCATGGATACATTATATAATATCAAGTTTGACCCAAGTATTGACTTGAAAGTATACAACCCGGTATATCTGGTAACTCCAATTGGAGCGGCATTTGCACCGATGGGATTTGTTCTTATGGATACAGCCACACAGGCTACGAAAGCAGAGGGAAGTCTGGCACCGTTTATCGCATTAGTTGCGGTTGCAGCAATTGGCGCAGCCGGTATGGCGTTCTATTCTATTAATAAGAAGAATACGGTTACAGAGAAGAAACAGCAGTTAGAGGCAGATATTGCCCGCGTCAGTGATATCGAAGATATCATTACAGCTTATGATCAGGCACAGGCACAGTACACAGATATGGAGTCTATGTACTACACAACTTATCAGTTAAACGAGAATGTCAGAGAATTTATCTCTGAGTTAGAGAAGAAGATTCCGGCAGAGATAACTGTATCAAACTTTAACTCTACAAATGAAGGCGTAACGATGCCTTGTGTATCAACAAGCTATGATGCAATTGCGGACTTCATTATGCAGTTAAAGACGATTGACTGCGTGGATAATGCATATGTAGCGATGATTCAGAAAGAGGACAATGAAGGTCAGATTACATATAATTTTACTGTAACTGTTAACTATGTACCAATGATGGATGATCCGGCAGCGGACACATCAGAGGATACAACGGAAGCTGCTGATACAGGCGTAGAAGAGTAAGGGGAGGTATGGAAATATGAAATTAAGTAAGAGCAATATCAAGATTTTATTATTTATTGCAGCGGTAGCCATCCTTGGTCTTACCTATCTGTATGTGTTTAAGGATAACATGAGTACTGCAGACAGCATTCAGTCTGAAGTAAATACTTTGCAGACAAGATATGATGAACTGATGGCAAAACAGCAGGACCGTGAGATGTATGAGGAGAAGACAGCAGAGTATAATCAGAAGTTTGATGAGAGACTGGCATACTTCCCAGCTACGCTCGATCAGGAAATCTCAGTTATGTTCATCAAGGGTGTAGAGAAAGATCAGGGCAATCTGCAGTTTGGTGTAAATTCTGTTGGACTTGGTGAGCCAGAGGCATTTTATAGCTTAAGTGCAGCCGCATCTGCAGATGTTGCATCCGACGATGCTGGCACAACTGATACATCTAATGTGGATAATACAGAAGAAGTACTTGCAGCTGGTGGTTACCAGTGTCTGACAGCAGCATTTCCTATTACATACGCAGGATCCTATGAAGGTATCAAGGATTTTATTGATTATATCATGGCATATAAGTATCGTATGAATATTTCATCTATAAATATTGCATATGATTCTCAGAGCGAGATGTATACAGGTAGTATTGCGTTGAATGCATACTGCATCAGTGGTAACGGACGTGAAGCAGATTCCGTTGATGTAGATGTTCCAGAAGGTGTATCGAATATCTTCCTTGGTGGTTCTGGCGCAGCATCTGTACAGACATCCAGCCATGATGCAGGTCAGGGCGAGGACATTGTAAGTGATCATGATATCCTGATTGGTCTGAACAATGCAAACGGTGACAGCTCAGATGGTATCATCGTAAGTGCAGGTAGTGATAAGGTAAGTTCTACTGCAAATTCAGTAGAGACAGTTGCACTTTCTATCACAGAAGAAGATGGAAAGAACATGGTAGAAGTAAAGCTTGGTGATGAGTCATATTCATTTGAACTGACAGACAGTGAGCTTACAATCTATGTGGAGTCATCAGACAGAGTAGACAGTGAGGATAAGAACGGTGTGAAGTTGAATGTAACCAATGGCACAAAGGTTCCAGTTTATGTAAAGGTTGCAGGAGATGACGCGAGTGCTCCTAGATTTGCATTAGGAAGCAAGACAGGTACTGTAAAGGTATACTAAGAAAGGGTGTAATTATGGCAAAAACAAATAATAAAGGTTTCAGTTTAATTGAAATCGTCATAGCTGTTGCCATATTGTCAATCCTTTTGACTCCAATTATTCATCAGTTTTCTAACACCCTGAATACGAGTCGGCGTGCGAAGGCTCTTCAGGAGGCAAACGAGAAGGCAACTTATCAGATGGAAGAGTTCCAGACTGTGTCCAGAGACGAACTCGATAAGGATACCTATTACGGGAAGCCGACAGAAACAAATAACATTGTAGCGGAGCTGTATAGTACGGATGGTGTCTCTCTTTCGAAGACAGTGGAGTACAATACATACAAATATACACTTCCGGATTGCGAGATTGGAGCAAAAAAAGATAAGTATTCGAATGTCGTTGTGCTTGATGATTTGGCAAACAAAGTGCGGGCACAAGGTAACGCAAGCGATCCAACACATTATAAGATTGCTTATGGTTTGACAAAAACTGATTTAGAAAAGTTTGGGGATGGCTTTGAACTGACAAATGAGGGGTCCATCGTGAAATACACGAGCGGAGTGGTTACAGCCGTTGCTTGTACAGATACAACAGCGGATGGAGATCCGGTCAGCTATATTGCAGATCCGAATGATGTGAATCTGGGAAATATGCATGACCTGGATAAAGACAGTGTAGCGATGATCATGGGTGGAACATCAAGCTTTGATACAGAGGCGTTTTCAGCGTTGTTCTCGAAGGCAATGGATCACTTACGTGAATTGGATTATGATTCATGGGAACAGGCATTGCTGAATGTTGATAGCGAGTCTATTTTGTCATCGGAAACACTTTCCACTTCGGACCGTCTGATCAAGATTTACACAGATCAGAAAACGGATGCACAGGGCAAAGATTATTATGTGGTAAAGGTAGATGTATATTATAATTATTCTTATTCGATTCAGGTGAAGGATCTTGATCCGGCAAAACAGGATAAGAATCGTTTTAATGATACTGTTTCCTATACGATATTCAGCCAGAAGTTCTATACAAAGGAACCACCGGAAATTTATTTTGAATATCAGCCATATTGTATATCAGAAAAAGGCGAAGCTGTACAGTATAAGGCGGATGATTATTTCCTGTTTGATAATCATGTGGATGGTTGCAGATTGTATCTTTATAAACCATACAGAGATCAGATGAATGCAGGTGCAGATCTGTCACAGTATGATTTGAAAGGTGAATACTATACATATTATACAAACACATCCAATACAAAAAAGGTAAAGATTCATTTTGCCAGCAAAACAAACAATGTACCTGTTTCTCTTGGAGCAGATGGAAAGCCGGATATAACGAATACGTTGGATCGTATTTATATCTTTACAAATTTGGATATAAACGGATATACAGAGTATTCAGAGGCAACAAAAAATTCGAATATTCAGTTCTACTCAGATGATTATTTGGACAAATTTAAATATGTAAAGGGTGAGTATGAGACAAAACAGGGTACATCCGATGATGATACGAGTGTGGTTTATCCAAAATATAAGCTTGGAACAGAATATACGATAAATCAGGTAGATGAGTCGGGTGTTCCGCTTCCACAGGATAGCAAAGCTGTACTTTATACATTGAAACAGGATACAAGAAAATCTGACCGCATGTATACGGTTACAGTGACGTTAACACCGTTAAACAACAAAGCACTGAATACAATTCAGTTGTCTGGAGCAAGGGGGGTTAATTAGTTGAAAAAATTAAAGAAACTTTTAAGAAAACTAAAAAACAATGCTGGCTCCAGTATCATCATGGTAATTGTATCAATTGCATTTATTGGTATTGTAGTAGGTGCATTGCTTTCAGCGGCAGTTCAGTCTTATCGGTTAAAATTGGTGGATATGAACTCCAGAGAAAACTTTTATTATGTGGAACAGGCACTGAATGAGATCTATACGGGTGTCGGTTCCCAGACAGTAGAGGATTTGAAGAATGCATATGTGTATACTGTTGAGAACATGGTAGAGTATGATCTTGGGAAAGGACGTTATGTGACGAAATCAGAAGAGGAAACACAGAAGATGTTCACAGATGATTTCTATCGACGCTTATCTAAGAATGAGTTCTTCAAGGATGATAATGTGACTGCTCTTGCAGCAAAGTTGCGGTCATATATTACGAATGATACAGTAAAACTTGATGACAGTCGACTTGTTATAGAAAATATTAAGGATGGAAACGACAATGTTGGAAAAATCATCCGAAATGTGACGCTGACACGGACGGCTGAGTACAATCGGTCTTCAGAAAATGGTGTGTTTACCCAGACAATTACGACAGATATTGTAATTGGGAAACCGGATTTTGCAGTAAAGTTTGATGCAGTCAATGATCAGGATCCGAATATCTTCAAGTATGCATTGGTTGCAGATATGGGTGTCTATGTAGATCAGAAGACAACTCCGCTAACGGTGGCAGGTAATGTGTATGCAGCTTCAGATTATTATAACAAAAACTATAATGAAAGTACCTGGGATGATGATGTAAAAGATGCAGATAAGAAGTTTGTAGGATCTGCAACTTATAATATTACAAACGAAGATGGTACTACAACAAATCTGTCGGATCTGTATGTACACGGCAGTGTAACTTCCAAGAGTGCAGCGGGAGAAAAGACAGCCCCAACATATACCTATTGGAATGCAGAAGATCCAGAGAATCAGCCTTTGGCAAAAGAGTATTATGATGGAGAAAATATAAAGAGTAAATACTCTGGATTTTATGTAAATGGTTCACAGGTATCTATTATGGCAGATACGATTATTGTTCCTGGAACGATGGCTGTTATGGATAAAGGTTCTTTATCTATTTATGGAAAGAATGGTACAAAGACTTCCGAATCAGAAGTCTGGACAGATGATATAGTTCTGGATGGCTATAGTACGGTTGAGACGGTCACAAATGAAGGAACCGGTGTTAAAACGAAAAAGTATAAGGGCTCAAGTGCAATCTTCAAGGCAGACATGTATGTGAAGGATGACACAGAACTGAATTCAGCCGGAGCTACGTTCCAGCTGAAAGGTAGCTATTATGGATATGGAGACAGCACAGAAAAGGATAATCGTAAGTTTACACCAGTTGTCAATACGAAGAATTTCCAGATTACAGTGGAAGATGCAAATGGAAAGACGACGATTGAAAACCGTGGTCACTATAACAGTAGTGCGATTATTGTAAATGGTGAGCAGTCGACGTTGAACTTTGCACAGGCAAAGAATATTTTCCTTGCAGGACGTACGTATATCGAGCTTTCAAAGGATGTAAACACGATCAGTGGTAAGACCAATGAGACTGTGAAAGATAAGGATGGCAAAGAGACAACAGTAGAAGTAGATACTGTGACAGATGTATATACATACCATCCGGTTGATTATAATGCAGAGATGCCGGCATCTTTAAGAACGGATGATAATAAGACGACAACCATCCGTGATTATAAGATGGGAGAGAGTATTTCAATAAAGAGTAATCAGGAGGCTTATATTCCGGTCACAAGTAAGGGAGTTCCAACACTTGCGAAAAATACAGCCGGAGAATCACTTGGTTATTATGTAGCAGAACTTCCACCAGCATTGAAGGGAAGTACATTGTTTGAGCGTTATTTCCCAGAGGCAGTATTTGATGGAAAAGTTCCTTGTGTATTGCAGGAAGTATCTGGCAAAAAGTATTATTATTATGATTTTTCAACGGCATATTATAATACATTGTCATATTGGAGAGCACATAATCTGGCAGGAAATATTTCTGATCTGGATTATGATAACTGGATTAAGACATATCCATCCCCACAGTATTATGCAGCTGGATTCATCCATGATTACAGTGCAGAGCTGGAAATGCATAGAAATTATGTAGCTGCGACAGATAAGAGAGGACTGACAGACAGTGTAATTGCAGAATATCTTGTTGATATTGGCGATTATGAGGATTTTGATGCCGGAGATATTATTCTTCCGGATAGTGAATTGAACCAGAATGTAAGCATTTATTCAAGTGGTGCAATTACAACAAAATCAGGTACACAGTTTAGTATTGTCAGAGCAGATGATATGTCAGCACTTCAGAAGTTATTGACATCCGATGGAGTAAATAACATGGCAAGTGGTGTGAAGTGGAATAAAGATGCAAACGAAGATGGCTCTGAGAAGATTTATACAGATGCTTACCAGTTATCCAATGACATGGAGCTTGAGTATGAGTATATGAAGTGGAATCTTGGCCATTATACTACAACCGGAGATGCAATTAAAGATTCAAATAATGACATTGAGAAGAAGTATATCAAGGAATTTGTGTCAGACAAAAACTTTGGTGATGCAAGTTTGACACCAATCAATAAATTCATGGATATGTCATTGATTAAGAGCGTGTCGATATCACCGAATATTTCAGGAACAGACGTTTCTGATTCTGGCAATAACCTGATTTTAGATCTGGCATCCAAGTATTCAGTATGGGTTAGTGATAAGGATGTTGTTGTGAAAGCCAGAAAGGAAGATAAAGGCAAGGTTCGAGGCATTGTAGTAACAAAGGGTAATGTGTACTTTGATAGTTCAGCTGACAATGGTGTAACAGACTTTGAGGGTGCGATTATTGCAGGTGGTAAGATTTATGTAAATGGCAAAGTCAGCACAATTGCATCAAGTTCTGAGATTTGTAGAGCGGTATTACGTGAGTGCCTGATGAATAATGATGATGCTTCGAAGCTGTTGTTATCATTGTTCCGTGGCTACAGTCCAAGCGATGATTCAGGTTCAGCAGGGGATGATACAGATACAAAATCAATTGATTCAATTGATTATACAGATGTAGTCAGCTTCTCAAA
Source organism: Wujia sp. (assembly GCF_056872695.1). NCBI lineage: Bacteria > Bacillati > Bacillota > Clostridia > Lachnospirales > Lachnospiraceae > Wujia > Wujia sp. The sequence goes on from NZ_DBMFCD010000009.1 coordinate 109,119, forward strand.
CTGGATGAAGAACGTAGAATAGAGGTGGCCTATGAATAAGAGAAGATTTATGAAAAGAAATGAAGGCTACTCGTTAGTGGAAATGATAATTGTTATAGCAATCATAGCGGTGATGACAGCCGCCGCTATGGTTACGCTCACAATTATGCATAATGCAAAGGCGAAAGAGGCTGCAAGTACATTGGAAGATGCTCTTTCACAGACACAGAGTTATGCAAAAGGCAAGATGGTAGTAATTGGTGGAACAAATCAATCGGATTATCGTTTTGCATTAGCAATCCATAAACAGGGCGATCGCTATTATGTGAAAAAAGGTTACTACAAAGGAAATGGCAGTGACATGAATCAGTATAGTAGCTATGAGTTCCCGGATTCAGAGAATGCATGCAAAGGAAAGGGCGAGTCTTTTTCCGCATATGTAACTGTCAAATATGTAGATGACACAGGGACAGAGTATGATGTCGGAGAGTTAAGCCAGAGTGGTGATCCAGTTTATATCATTTATGACCGACAGGGTATGTGTATCAAAGGAAATGGTAAGTTTAGGTTCTACAAAAAATCTGGTGACAGTCTGATTTCTACTGTGACATTGAATAAAAATGGCAGTCACACATCAAATTAAGGGGAGGCGCGAGGATGAAAAGCAAAATCAAACAAAATAGTGGTTTCTCCCTGATTGAACTGATCATTGCGATGGCGGTGCTATCGTTCTTGATGCTGGCGGTATCTTCGTTTATGGGATCAAGTGTAATGCAGAACCGAAAGGCGAAGGTTGATATCAAGATGCAGGCAAGCGCACAGGAGACGTATGGATTAATCACAGATACGATTATGCAGGCATCGGATATTGTACTCGTTGGCTATGAAGTTGCAGATGACAGCCAGATGACGTTTTCTAATTTAGGAGATGATGGCAAAGCTGTAACGACGGCTGCAACACGTAAGTATTATGTGCGGGATAAGGCAACTGCCGATGCGTTGATTGCTAATCCAGCGTCATATGGAATTACCGGGTCAGTAAATGGTACAGATGTTGTTTTATTTTCAGATTTAACAGCGGATAAGAAAATATATGTATCCAGCATTCGAGTGGAGAGTGCAGTTCCTTTAGATATGAATCAGGTTCCGAGTGGTAATCCAAATGTATTGTCAGATCAGAATATTATGAACAGCCTGACAAATACAGCGACGACGGTATCATGTACGGTGAAAGGAACAGCACGGATTTACAGTATCAACGATACACTGGTTTCAACATTTTGTTTTGATGGTAGCAACTTGTATTATGGAAGAAAGTATGCATATATGACGGATTTGGACGATGAACTGGATATGACAGATTCGGATTCCAAGACGTCACATCTGTATAACAAGTATTTTTCATATCGGATAGCAAGTGCAGGAGCTACAGATGTGAATATATCTGGTTGTGTAGCAACCATCAATGCAGCGGATGAGACAATAGCAATTGATTTGTATTATAATCAGTCGAGCATGACTTATACAACGCTCGGCAGAATCAGTACAAGAAATTCTCATGTATTAAAACCAAGAAAGTAAGGGAGGGAAAGGGAACATGAAACGAAAAATGAAGATTACAATATCAGCATTAGCAGTTATGTTCGTTGCGGCGATAGCCGTAGCAATTGCTTCGTTCTCCTTTGCTGGTAATGGTAATGATGATGTATTAGAGGATGGTATGTTTGTGGCAGATGCATCCGGATCTGTTAGTGAGAAGACGATTATTGATTATATAATCGAGAACTCCAATTCGCAGGATCCAGATGTGGACAGAGTATATCACATCGCAGAGATTACATCCTCCGGAACTGCATCTACATTGGACACGTTCGTAAGTTCCAATGGATTTAAAAATTATGTAATTGATGGTAACAAGACAATTGAGACAGCTATGGCAAATGATAGTATTGAATATGTATCATTTGATGGTTCTCTTAATAATACAAAGAACCTTTCTGCTGAGGATGCATTAAAGTATATTTCAAATGCGGATTTGATCTATGTAAGTAATGATAGTACAAATAAGTTCTCAAAGAATAATGATATTAGTGAAGATCTTTATGCAGCATTACATGAATACGCAGTTGGAAGCTTTAAACCATTGATTATTGACAGCCCAGTGACATCAACGATTGACCAGGATGACAGTAAGCAGATGAAAGACTTGGCATCCAGTGTGTTTGGACCAAACGAGAAGTATTACTACACATTCAAGTGGAGTGATGGCTTGTCACCGGAACAGTACTTAGGACATGCTGGTGGATCTCTTTACTTGGGTATCAATGGTAAGACACAGAAGGAAAATGGAGTATGGAATACGGTGTATGCGACACAGCCGGTTGTAGATGAGACTGGAAATGTTACAGAACCGAATCCATCTTATTTAGCTAAAATTTTGACAATCAGTGAGGATGGAACCTCAAGTCGGACAGACTTGCTGATGCAGACAGCAGATGGCAAGAATCCGGAAGTAACGACCCCGTTATATACGGTTACGCCAGCAGAAGAGGGTGGGGTGCCTGTTACAGGCGAATATACTCCAGCAGTAAACAGTAAGATTTATACTCTGGCATCGGATTCCATCATGTATTTGAATGGTTATAATAACCGCGTACAGACACGACCAAACTATATTGAAAACGATGTAGTTACGATGGATGAGGCAGCAAATGTTGACTTTGATGCATATGATATGGTTGTGATTGAAGATAATTGTAATGGTCTGACAATCCCATATGATATGTACCGGAAGTTTGCATCTGCAATGTATGGTAAGTTACATATTGTGTATAGCGCGAATATGGGAACCGGTACAGCTTCGACAGGCGGAAACTTAAGTGATAAAGACAAACGTGAAACAAACTATATGAAGTTGGTTCTTATGGTTGCTACTACAGATTATATTTCAAATCAGGAAAATGTAATGGTGACAACCAGAAACGATTTCAGCATGATCACAACAACCACAAGTGCGAAGACAGCAAAGGTGATTGCAGATTTGATCAATGCTTCAAAGTATCGTGGAATTGGTGGAAACAGCTCTTCAGCATCCATGTTTACAGTGTTGGAACTGCAGCCATGTTATCCGATTGATCTGCAGCTTGCACAGTCCAAAAATGGTCAGGGAAGAATCTATAGTGGAAATTATTACACGGATCCTTCCAGTATGATCGATGGAAAGACGAAGGAGCAGATTCCGGAGAATACAGAGTATTATGCATGGGAGCTTTCCAAGGCAAAACTTGCGGATGCACTTGGAATTCCTAGTGAGAAGATCAATCTGGTGCAGATGTCTACCGAGGAATTCGCAGGTGATAAGACAGAGATACTCGGAACCTACGATATGATTTATCTTGGTGGAAATACTTCCGCTTTAAAAGATAGTGCCGAGAATTTCAAGGCATTGCAGAGCCAGTACTTAAAGCATAACTGGAACAATCAGTTTGATCTGACAACAGAACTTACAAAGATGCCGTTCTATACAATGTATACACATAATGGCGATTTGGTATACGTAACGTCAGCACGAAACCAGAACTTAAGTGGTGAAAAGATGACGGCACAGGCAAGCAAGAATGGTAATCTTCAGAGTACATTTACATATCTGAATGGTAATGATATTACATACAATCGTTATTTGGCTTTGAAAGATTATATTGATAAGGGAATGCCAGTTGTTGTCAGTGAGAAGCTGACGCAGGCATACCAGATGGTAACAGCAAATGGATATCGGCAGAACTCTATCGATCCGGATTCCAATATGCGTAAGGTGTTGGATGCTTGTGCTGCACAGGCGGCAAAGAATGAGTCAAATCCGACAGTTGTATTTGGATTTAAGCAGGATCAGGTTGTGGATATTTTCGATGATGGTTCTCTTGGAGATACCATGACAGGTTATGTATCTGTATTTGCATCTCAGAAAGGCTCTGAGAGTGATAGTGAAGAAGCAGATCCTAAGACAATCGTAACGGGAAGCAAGGAACTTCTGGCACAGGTATATAATTGTTCAAAGAAGAAGCCTAAGCTGATCGTGAAGAGTATGCCGAAAACATACAACCGGTATGATAAGTCAACAATTCTGACAAGCAGAACTTTAACATTCAAATACGATGTAATCAATAGTAAAAACTTTACAGCGACATTGTATGTGGATGATGATGGAAACAGTAAGTTCGATCGAAGTGAGAGCGGAAAAGAGTTATTGACAACGAGCAGCACAAATACATTATCGTATGAGTGTCCATCGTCTTTCTTCGGTCCGGTATACTGGATGCTGGAGATCGTAGATAACGATACAGGAGTTGCGGTTAATCAGACAGGATTCTCCTATATCAAGAACAGCGAAGACAAGAAGCAGGAAGTTTCTGTACTTCAGATCATGCCGGATGGCGGTGGTGGATCAATGGGTAATGATTCCCTGTACTTCTGTACAGTCTGCCAGCGTTCAACACAGATTCTGAACTACAATCCAAGCTACAATGAAGATGCGTCACGTCATCGTCATGTAGTAGAATACGAAGGTGGTTATAAGGATACAGAAGGTACCAGTGGTTATCTTACAAAGCGCGATGGTACAAAGATCTATGTTGGTAAGCATCAGCATATCTATGGTGTAAATGCTTATGATAGTAATCTGAAGCTCGAAGGTTATCAGGGTGTGGATGATTTCTATAAGAACCTGGCGGATGAGGCTAAGGATTGGTATGACTTTGATATTGATATCATTCGGAGCAGTGAGTTTGAGAAGCTTTCTCAGCAGGTACGTGACGCATATACATATGTGGTAAACAAGGATGGAACAATCTCTGATGTTGTAGTATTAGACGGCTTAAAGCGAACAGAGGTAGCACAAGGACCAAGTACAACTACATCGAAATATGAAGATTATGCAGAAATTGAAACACCAATCCTGAAAGCACAGTTGGCAAAGCATGATGCAACACAGGCAGCTGCAGATGGACAGACGATTAAAGCAAAGTTAAAAGCAGATAATCCGGATTTTACAGATGCACAGGTGAATGATAAGTATGCGAGATTGACGGAAGCGGAGATCTTAAATATTCTGCGTACACAGCTGATCAGTGAGCTGGAGATGGATGAAATCAATACACTGTACGTAGCAAAGAAAAAGTGTGATTATGAAGAGGCTGCTAACGACTACCAGCTTTTGATTGACGGACAGGAAGGACAGGAAGGCGAGCAGGCAAAGGTTGACGAGAAGAAGAAAGAACTTGATGAAGCATTTACAGAGCTGATTACAAACTTTAGTTCAGATATGAACAAGGCTGCGGATCAGGATACCGGTAAGGGACCTCTGGCAGGACAGATTACAAGAAAAGAACTTGAAGATATTCAGAAGACCGGATATTATTTTGACTTATATGCATTAGCAAACAGAAAGCCGATGTATGATGATATCTCATCTGCTTATCTGTCTGATGGTAAGAACATTGATACGCTGATTTCAGATTATTATCATGAAACAGATGTGCTTCTGAAGTATCAGCAGGCATATAAGACATTCACTCGTTATGCGGGAGGTACAGACTGGATAGCAGAATGTTACAGTTCTGTTTTACTTGGTCCATCCGAGAGCTTTAATGGTAAGGATATCAAATCTGAAATAGCTTTGGATGATCTGGAGACATATGTAAGCGGAGGACATCAGGTAGTACTCTTCCATGATACATTGACACCATATGCAGATGCAGGAGCAGTGAAGCTGACAGACAGACTTCGTTCATACTTTGGTATGGATCGATACCATATGCAGACAACTGCAGAAGCTGCTGATACAAATGCAAAGACAAGCAGTTCAAATCCAAAGATTACAGATGCAGATTCCTCTTATGTGAAGTATATAAGTGAGGATGAAGACAAGTACTTTATGACGAACTTGTCATTCAAGGCAAGAACTGATGAAACCCGTTATGGAAGCTGGAATTCTGATATTAAGATCTCGACATCTGGTTATCTGACAGATGTTGCATATACAGACAGCTTTAACCTTGGTGATGACAGTGACAAGGCATTTTATGCAATGCCATACAAGTATGCACAGTTAAAGTATTCTGATCAGACGGTACATATTCAGGATGCGAAGTTTGATATCGATACATTCCACGGAAGATATGGTACAAACAAGGCAAGTCAGAACAATCAGGGATTAGTTACAACATTCCCATTCACGATTGCGTCTGAACTGTATATCGGACCAACGCATGGACAGTCCTATGCGGTTGATCTCGAAGATGATAACATGACAGTATGGTATTCATTGGCAGGCGGTGATAGTGGTCCGACCGTATCATCTATGTTTGCAGCATCTCCAAGAGATGCCATGGATAATTACTTCTTATATTCATATAAGAATGTATTTTACTGTGGTGCCGGACATGGAGATATCCTTGGTATTCATAAGAATAATAATGATGAGCGTTACCTGTTCATCAACATTATGTGTAACTCTGTACGACTGAGTGTTGCACAGCCTAAGATCAGTATCTTCGACTATGATGCGACAGAGACTCAGGAGAAGAATGAGATTATCAAGAAGGATGGCAACAATGGCTATGTAATGAAGGTAGATGAGGATCAGACATATCCGGAATTTAACTTCAAGGTCAGCACAGATTCAGAGACGACGCTGTCATCTGTTAAGATCTTCTACGATCTGGATTACAAGGACGGCAATACAAGCAATGCATATACAGCGGATCCTACAAAGCATGTACTGATTGCTGATTGGAATTCTGCTCAGGTTGTAAAGAGTCAGAACAAGCATGTATTCCGTTATGATAAGGATCTGAAGAAATTGGCAGATGCATCGAATCATGAGATTGCAGAAACTTATGTAGACCAGTCAGGAAATACAGTAAGTGTTGCTGCAACGACATTAAAGCTTTTGCCGGAATACTTTGCACCATATAACAATGAATATACATATATTGTTATTGAGGCAACAGATTCTAAGGGTCAGAAAGTATACCAGAGAATCAAGATCAAGGCAAAACCACATTTGTTTAACTTAACGTAATGTAAATTAAACAATATAAACTAAAATCCATGAGTTACTTGAAAGAGTGACTCATGGATTTCCTTTTTTGGATTGGATATTAGGAGGCGTTTTAGACATGAAGGAACAACTTGCACAACTGATGGAGAAAAAGGATTTACAGGCAATGATATTGACAGATGGGTATAATATTCATCATTTATCCGGGTATCGGGGACATACAGGGATGCTTGTGGCGTTTGCAGATACCCGGTATATTCTGACAGACAGCCGGTATACAGAACAGGTGGAGATAGAAGCACCAGCATTTTCTTGTATTGATGTTGGACGGGAAGGGTATTCAAAGACGATTGCAGGACTTCTGCAGAAGCAGAAGGCTTCTGTGTCAGCAGGTGGGTTGACACTTCGTATCGGATTTGAGAACAAGGAGATTTCTTATGCGCAGTATCAGGCTTTCATTGATACATTTGCAAAGGAATTATCAGAGGTGCAGGTGGAGCTTGTGCCATTGGATGATGCGGTAAATGCATACCGGGAAGTGAAAACAGAAGATGAGATAGCGAAGCTTGCGCGTGCGGAGCGGATTGGTGATGAGGCATTTGCAGAGATAGTAAAGTTTATCCGAGACAATTGGGAGAATGGACTTACCGAGCAGCGTGTCGCGTTACAGTTAGAATATGAGATGCGGCTGCGTGGTGCAGAAGGGACAAGCTTTGATACGATTGCAGCAAGTGGAAAAAACAGCAGCCTGCCACATGCTATGCCACAGCCAAAGCTGCTGGCAGATGGAGATTTCCTGACGATGGACTTTGGCTGTATGTATGAGGGATACTGTTCGGATATGACACGGACAATCCATATTGGAAAAAAGGTCGATCCGGAGCAGAAGAAAGTGTATGAAACTGTGCTTCAGGCACAGCTTGCGGCACTGGCGGTTGTGAAGCCGGGGATGGTCTGCTCAGATGTAGACAAATGTGCACGCGATATTATTGCAGGCGCTGGTTATGGGGATTATTTCGGACATGGTCTCGGACATAGTGTTGGGTTATTTATTCATGAGGAACCGCGTTTTTCTATGAAGTGTGATGCTGTATTGAAGCCGGGAATTGTGATTACAGTGGAACCGGGTATTTATCTGCCGGGCAGATTTGGTGTGCGGATCGAGGATATGATCGTGATAACAGAAGATGGATACCGGAATCTGGCAGCCTCACCGAAAGAGTTGATTTGTGTATAACTTTTTTGCTCAAATTCTCCTCATTTTTTTGAAAAAAGTCTTGACAACGACCTGCCTGCATGCTATAGTATGCAAGTATGTTGATGAAAGCAGAGTATCCACTCTCACCTTAGCGCACAGGCGACTCGGGTTATGTAGTAAGAGAATATATTGATTTCTTATTATAACAATGTGTGGATAGTTTGTCTATCCACTTTTTTATTGTAGGAGAAACCATTATGAGCGGAGCGAATAATTTAGGATGGTTTCGACGATATGCCGCCGAACGGATGTGAGGGGGCGAAACCCGAGGGAGGTGTATATTATTAGCGATTTAATGATTAACGAGCAGATTCGTGACAAAGAAGTACGTGTGGTAAGTGAGACAGGAGAGCAGCTTGGTATCATGTCATCCAAGGACGCTCAGAAGCTTGCGGATGAGCAGGGCGTAGATCTGATTAAGATTGCACCGACAGCAAAGCCACCTGTTTGCAAGATTATGGATTATGGAAAGTTCCGTTATGAGCAGACACGTCGCGAGAAAGAAGCAAAAAAGAAGCAGAGAGTCATTGAAATCAAGGAAGTTCGTTTGTCACCCAACATTGACAACAACGATCTGAATACAAAGGCAAACATGGCAAGAAAATTCCTGACCAAGGGCGATAAGGTAAAGGTTACCCTTCGTTTCCGTGGTAGAGAGCTTGCACATACAGATAATGGTAAAGCGATTCTGAATTCCTTTGCCGAGATGCTTTCAGATGTTGCCGTTGTAGATAAGCCTGCAAAATTTGAGGGCAGAAGTATGATCATGTTTTTAGCTGAAAAACGTTAAATTCATATAAAAAGAAATTACCATGCATATGCATGATTTTTAAGGAGGAAAAGAAATGCCAAAGTTAAAGACAAAAAGAGCAGCTGCAAAGCGTTTTAAGAAGACAGGAACCGGTGAGCTTAAGAGAAATAAGGCTTACAAGAGCCACATTCTTACTAAGAAGTCTACAAAGAGAAAGAGAAATCTTAGAAAAGCAACTATGACTGACGCTACAAACAGCAAAGTTATGAAGAAGATTTTACCATATTTATAGGATATTAGGAGGAATGAACGATGGCAAGAATTAAAGGCGGCGTTGGCGCTAAGAAGAGACATAATAGAACATTGAAGCTCGCTAAGGGATACAAGGGAGCAAGATCAAAGCAGTATAGAGTAGCAAAGCAGTCAGTTATGAGAGCTTTGACATCTTCTTATGCTGGTAGAAAGCAGAGAAAGAGACAGTTCAGACAGCTCTGGATCGCTCGTATCAATGCAGCAGCAAGAATGAATGGACTTTCATACAGCAAGCTTATGTATGGTTTGAAGCTTGCAGGTGTAGATCTGAACAGAAAGATGCTTTCTGAGATGGCAATCAGCGATCCAGAAGGTTTCGCAAAGGTAGTAGAGGTTGCTAAGAGCAAGCTTGCTTAATGGAAGATATCCTGACCCGTTGTCTGTGGCAACGGGTTTTTTATCGTCGGTGAATATAAAAATGTACAACTTGCGCATTAATTTATATATTTTTGTATAAGTCGAAAAAAATTTATAAAAATAGAAAAAAGTTGTTGACAAGATGCACCTAAGATGATAATATACTACTTGCGTCGAGCGTGAGTGAAACGCAAAGAAATGCGGGAGTGCTGGAATTGGCAGACAGGCTAGACTAAGGATCTAGTGATGGCAACGTCGTGTGGGTTCAAGTCCCATCTCCCGCACGAAGAAAAAGAGAGATAGTGATTATCTCTCTTTTATTTTTTATATAAATATGTTAAAGTAGCAGCTAAGAAAGCTGGATAGGGAGATAGAGAGTCATGGCAAAGACGAAGACAAGAAAATCGGACAATCTGGAATATTGCAGAGGAATTCGTGTGATGGATGTCGCAGCGTATGTGTTTGCATTGCTGGCGTTTGGTGTGTATCCGTTGATTTATGATGACCATTATTTTAATATTACGATTACCAAGTATCATTTCTTTTTATATGCGGCAGGTATCTATCTGGCACTTGCTTTGATTGGCTATGTTGTGGAAGCGAGTCTCAGAAATTATTACAAGTATGATTCTTTGCTTGTTGAGGATACCGGGAAGAAACGGTTTTTACGTCCGGAGTTTTATGCACTTGTATTTCTGATGGCAAACTTTTTTGCATGGCTTTGTGCAGATAATAAAAAAGATGCTTTTTATGGCTTGCAGGGCAGACGAATGGGACTCTGTATGTATCTGGTGCTGATGATCGTGTTTGTCGTGCTGGCACAGCGAATGCGTCCGCAGATGATCCTGTTTGTATTCTTTGCAGCGGCGAATGCGTTTGCGTATGCAGTTGCAATCGGACAGCATATGGAACATGATTTTCTGAACCTGCGTTATAATATTGCGGAAAATCAATATACGAAATTTATATCGACGTTTGGAAACATCAATATGTATGCGAGCTACCTGTCGATTTCAATTCCGGTGCTGCTGGCGGTATTTGTATTCTGTAAGAATTGGTTTTCGCGTATTCTGTCTGGTATTTTATTGATCGCGGCTGGCTGTAATATTCTGATTGCAAACAGCGACAGTGTATTTCTCGGTATTCTGGCGGGTGTCGTTGTGGTGACGATTCTTGCATTTATGCAGAGTAGATTACAGTATAGTTCATTTGCTGTTTTTTTACTGTTTGTTGGTAATTTGGTGCTTGGGTTTATCAACAAGTATGGACATACAAGATATGATAAGAAGCGAGGAGGACTTGCAATCGCGCTAAACCGGCTGGATATCGCATTTGCCTTGTGTGGTGCGGCGTTGCTTATATTCGTGGTCGTATGTATCTGCAACTGGAAGCTTGGAGAGAAGGTTGCAGCATGGAATAAAAAGAAGATTGTGCTGATTGTCTGTGGAGCGTGTGTGGCACTTGGCGTGATTGGCATGATCGCTCTGAAGGTTATGGATCCATCCCTCTTTACATTCAATGATAAATGGGGCAGTTACCGTGGTTATATCTGGAGAAAAATCGTGGAGGTCTATGGGGATGCGCCATTTGTGAATAAATTGTTCGGTTATGGAAACGAGTCGGTGCGTGTGACACTCAAGGCAGCATGCTATGATGAGATGGTACAGGTCACAGGTAAAGTGTATGACAATGCGCATAATGAACTGCTGCAATATTTATTTACCACCGGTATCATAGGATTGCTTTCCTATCTGGCATTGGTTGGAAGCAGTATTGTATATATGTTTAGACATGCGCATGAAAATGCGTGGATCTGTGTATGTCTTGCAGCGACGACCGGATATTTTGCCCAGAGTATACTGAATCTGAATCAGCCGATCACGACACCGCTATTCTTTGTCTTTATGGCGATGGGGGTCGGCACCGCGAATTATTGTAGAAGAGTGAAGGAGTTAGAGAAAATTGCTTGAATTTCTGATTCATAAGTGCATAAAGGATGCGGATGAGATCGAACGACCGGAAGTGCGGAAGCGATATGGCTTTTTCTCATCCATTGTAGGGATCATCTGCAATGTGATTTTATTTGCGGGCAAGCTTGCAATCGGTCTGATTGCGGGCTCTATTTCCATTGTAACAGATGGTGTGAATAATTTATCGGATTGCGCAACCTGTATCGTGACGATGTTTGGCTATAAGATGGCGGCAAAGCCGGCGGACCGGGATCATCCATTTGGACATGGACGAATGGAATATCTGACCTCACTTGTGATTGCAGCCGCGATTCTTGCGGTTGGGTTTGAGTTGCTGCGAAGCTCTGTCCAGAAGGTCATGCATCCGGAGCGCGTAACATTTTCTTTTGTTGCTCTGTTTGTACTGGTGCTTTCCATGCTGGTAAAGGTAGGTATGGGGAGTATGAATCGGAAGCTTGGTACAAAGCTTTCTTCGTCTATTATGCTTGCAACTTCGAAGGATAGCTTCAGTGATGTGTTTGCTACGCTGGCGACAGTAATTGCACTTGTGATGTCAGCATTTTCGAATCTTCCGGTGGATGGGATTATGGGAATTGTAGTGTCTGTCATGATCATGATTTCCGGATTTGGAATTGTAAAGGATACGGTTGATCAGCTTCTTGGACAGCCGGCAGATGAGGAATTAGTTGCAAAAATCCGGGAGCTTGTGATGGAGAATATGTTCTGCCATGGTATGCATGATCTGATCATACACAGCTATGGCCCAGGGAACCTGATTGGCAGTGTGCATGTGGAAGTCGATTGTCATCAAAATATTATGGAAATCCATGATGCAATTGACGAGTTAGAGAGAAATATTTATGATGAACTGCAGGTACATATGACGATTCACATGGATCCGATTGACTATGATGATGAGAAAACGAATATCTGTCGTGATATGATGGCAGGGATTTTGCAGGAGATTGATAAAGGACTTACGATGCATGATTTCCGGATTGTATCAGGACCGACACATACGAACCTGATCTTTGATGTGCTTGTGCCATATGAATGTAAGAAGACAGAAGCACAGATCAAGGCGGAGATTCAGCAGAGGCTGTCAAAACTTCCGGATACGTATTACACGGTAATTACGTTTGACAAAGGATATTGTTGACAAACGAAAAGTCTTCATATATAATTTTTATATCATTGTATATGATAGCAAAGGCGAAGAAGAGAACAAGTAGTGTTTGCGAGCAGCTGCCACAGAAAGCAGCCGGTTGATGAGAGGCGCGGTAAGTCGGAAACATGAATACATCTCGGAGCTGCTCCCTGAACGTTTGACAAGTAGGGGCAGACGGATTGGCACACGTTACAGAGGCTGAAGTATTGATATTGATACTTGCAAAGGCGGTTATCGTGAGGTAAGCGTGAAATAAGGTGGTAACACGGAGTATGCTTCGTCCTTATATTTTTATAAGGACGTTTTTTTATGTCCTTTTTTGAAAAATATATTTTTGGAGGAAAGAAAGATGACATTGTACGAAGAACTGGTAGCAAGAGGTTTGATTGCACAGGTAACAAACGAAGAGGAGATCAGTCGGCTGATCAATGAAGGAAAAGCAACCTTCTATATTGGATTCGATCCGACGGCGGACAGTCTGCATGTAGGACATTTCATGGCTCTTTGCCTGATGAAACGTCTGCAGATGGGTGGAAATAAGCCAATCGCCCTGATTGGTGGAGGTACCGCGATGATCGGTGATCCATCCGGAAGAACGGATATGCGCCAGATGATGACGAAGGAAACCATCCAGCATAACTGTGATTGCTTCAAGAAGCAGATGAGCCGTTTTATTGATTTTTCAGAGGGCAAGGCCATGATGGTTAATAATGCAGACTGGCTGCTTGATCTGAATTATATAGAGGTACTGCGCGAGGTTGGCGCACATTTCTCTGTGAACCGTATGCTGACAGCAGAGTGCTATAAGCAGCGTATGGAGAAGGGACTGAGCTTCCTGGAGTTTAACTACATGATCATGCAGAGCTATGATTTCTATGCGTTGTACCAGAAGTATGGATGTAACCTGCAGTTTGGTGGCGACGATCAGTGGTCCAACATGCTGGGTGGCACAGAACTGATTCGTAGAAAGCTTGGTAAGGATGCACATGCTATGACGATTACATTACTCTTGAATTCTGAGGGTAAGAAGATGGGTAAGACACAGAAGGGGGCTGTATGGCTTGATCCAAACAAGACAACCCCGTATGAGTTTTTCCAGTACTGGAGAAATGTGGATGATGCAGATGTTATTAAGTGCTTAAAAATGCTGACATTCCTTCCTTTGGAGCAGATTCAGGAGATGGAACATTGGGAAGGCAGCGAGCTCAACAAGGCAAAGGAGATTCTGGCATATGAGCTGACAGCGCTTGTTCATGGTGAGGAAGAGGCAAAGAAGGCACTTGATGCAGCCAAGAATATCTTTGGTGGCGGAAATACAGAGAATATGCCGGTTGCTGAGATCACAGCAGATCTCTTCAATGATGGACAGACAGATCTGATGTCAATCATCGTACAGGCAGGACTTGCAGCATCCAAGAGTGAAGCAAGACGTGCAATAGAGCAGGGGGGTGTCTCTGTCAATGGCGAGAAGATCACGGATGTGAAGAAGATGTTCACACCGGACGATTTTGCAGAGGAGTTTGTATTGAAGAAGGGAAAGAAGAATTTCCGTAAGGTTGTATATAAGGCGTAATGATTCGAAAATGTATCAATACAATTAAATATGGAACAGCAAAGGCAAGGGCAATTGTGCTCTTGTCGCTGCTGTTCGGAATCGGAGCTGTCGGCGCGGTTGTGTGTGCAATCGTGTTCCGGCAGATTCTGCTTATTTTTGCAATGGTTGTATGTGTATTTGTTATGATTACGCTGGCGCAGACACTTGTGATTCAGGGCGCTGTTGTGGAGGATGCCGGAAACGCGGAAACACGTGAAGAAAGACACTCCGGACATGCGAAGTCACAGGATGCGGGGAAAAAAGTCGATCATATGAAGCCACCGGTGTTTGCAAAGCGGAAGAAACGTAAGGATAAGAATACTGTAGATGGTGAAAATTCGGAGGATAATTCTCCGGTATTCGCGAAGCGTAAGAAACGGCAGGATGAGAAGGCAGCAGATGCGGGGCATACGGATGCAGACGAGCAGGTTAAGGAAGATATTGTAACGCCGGAAGATGGTTCAAAACTGCAAGAAGCTCCGGGTGCCGAGGAAAAAAATGGTCATCACAAGCGCAAGAAACAACAAAAGCGGGAAGCGGATGATGACGGACAGATAGCACAAGATAAGCCTAAGCAGACGGAAGAACAACCGGTTGCTGCGCTTACGCAGGAGACTGTCATGACGTATGACCGGAAGAAGGTCAAAAAGACACTGCATAAGTTCAAGGTGCGGCGTGAGCATCGTATGATATTCGTGGATCATTCGGACAAGCTCCAGGTAAAACAGACACCGGCCTATATCTGGGTGGAAAAGAAAGAATTTCATCTGCTGCTGATTGAGCAGGAGCCACGGCATATTACGATTCCACTATATCAGATCAAGAATATTACCTATCTGAAAAAGCAGCCGGCAAACGAAGATATTGATTATGCAGCCTATAAGGGAAGCAGTGTACTTGCGGATATGTTCCGCTCGTATCTGCCGGATTATTTACACAGTACAGTGGTCGATGATCTGTCGGCGTACAAGAATCTGTATGGAATCGGAAATGATATCTACGTGACAAACAGATCCGCGTCGGCGTTATTTGATTTGTTAGGGGTAGAGTTTCAGGTTGATGACAGGGTGACGATGTCTAACAAGGTGAATATTTATTTTAAAGAAGCATATAAGTCAAACATCTTATTACGGGATAATGTGATTGATGCCAATGGCTATGCAGACAGGATCAGCAAGACGCTGGATAATCTGGCACACTCGACAATCAGCTATGCAGAGTTTAAAGATACACTTAATCTGATGATACGGAATAAATTGATTACGCAGGAGTTCGCATCATATTATATGGGTGTGAGAGATGATCTGAACCGATAATTCTCCGAAATATGTAGTGTGCGGAAGCCGGGCTGCTGGTATGTATTATGAGCAATGGATGGATATATACATGGGGAATGTGTAGTGTGCGGAAGCCGGACCGCGATGGATAATTGCAGTACGGATTAGGCGTGTATGAAGTACACAACAAATAGAAAAACACAAGCGTAAACGGACTTTCGATGTTGTTTCACAAGTTAAGTATAAGAAAAATCTTATAATTACTTGCGAAAACGACACAGAAGTCCGTTTTTACGCATGTTTCACAAGTCGCTGCTTAATTATTTATAGTGAAAAACTATTTTCACAAAATTATAGAAAGTAAAATCGCTGATTTTTAAGTTTGCCTTTTCCTCTAAGTTGAGTTATCGTAGTCATATGTTAAAAATAGTTAAGAAAATAAAGGAAAAGGAGAATATGACTATGGAAGTTACAGCAGAAGATTTAGGAAAGCGTTCATTTTGTGAGGCGGTCATGCGTGCAAGACTGCCAAAAGCAGTATTCAAGGAATTAAAGAAGACAATTGATTACGGTGCACCGCTTGATGCAGCGATTGCTGATTCCGTAGCGATTGCCATGCGGGAGTGGGCAAAGGAGCTCGGCGCAACACACTATACACACTGGTTCCATCCACTCACAAACCTGACAGCAGAGAAACATGATTCTTTCATGGATCCGGTTGGCGATGGTACTTTCATCACAGAGTTTACAGGTAAGGAACTGATTAAGGCTGAGCCAGATGGTTCTTCCTTCCCTTCCGGTGGTATCCGTGAGACATGTGCAGCAAGAGGTTATACAGTCTGGGATTGTACATCTCCTGCATTTGTCAAGGAGATTCCGGATGGTTGCAAGGTTCTTTGTATTCCGACTATTTTCATTTCATATACGGGCGAGTCACTGGATCATAAGACACCGCTTCTTCGTTCCATGGATGCAGTCAGCAAGCAGGCACTTCGTATCCTGAAGCTTTTCGGTAAGACACCGGCGAAGGTAACAGCCTCCGTTGGACCGGAACAGGAGTACTTCCTGATTGATAAGGATAAGTTCAATCAGAGACTTGACTTAAAGCTGACCGGACGTACATTGTTTGGCGCACCGGCACCAAAGGGACAGGAGCTTGATGATCAGTACTTCGGTGTGATCAAGGATAAGGTTTCTCATTTCATGAGAGAGCTCAATAAGGATTTGTGGGAGTATGGTATTCCGGCAAAGACACAGCACAATGAGGTTGCTCCTTCTCAGCATGAGATCGCACCGATTTATGGTACGACAAATGTAGCAACCGATCAGAACCAGCTGTTGATGGAGACATTGAAGAAGGTTGCAGAGAGAAACGGATTTGCGTGTCTGCTGCATGAGAAGCCATTTGCAGGTGTCAATGGTTCTGGTAAGCATAATAACTGGTCTATCTCGACATCTGATGGTGAAAACCTGATTGATCCGGGCAAGGAGCCGGAGAAGAACCTGCAGTTCCAGATATTCTTAGCTGCAATTCTGGAGTCTGTTGATAACCATGCTGCATTGCTTCGTCTGTCAGCTAGTTCTGCCGGTAATGATCACAGACTTGGTGCAAACGAGGCACCTCCGGCAATCATTTCCGCTTACCTCGGTGACCAGCTTGCCGATGTAGTCGATCAGATCATTGCAAACGGAGAGGCAACCAGCAGCTTAAAGGGTAAGATTTACAAGTCCGGATGTTCAGTCATTCCTGAGTTCAAGATGGATGCGACAGACCGTAACCGTACATCACCATTTGCATTTACCGGTAATAAGTTCGAGTTCCGTATGGTTGGTAGCACACAGTGTATAGCACAGCCAATGATGACTTTAAATACTATCGTTGCTGATACACTTTGTAACTTTGCAGATGTGCTGGAGAAGGCAGATGATTTCGAGGCAGCCGCAAAGAAGCTGGTTGCAGATAAGTTGAGAGAGCATCAGAGAATCATCTTCAACGGAAATGGTTATTCTGAGGAGTGGGTAAAGGAAGCAGAGCGCCGTGGACTTCCAAATATCAAGTGCATGGTTGATGCGGTTGATTACCTCGCTACACCAGAGAATATCGAAATGTTCGAGAAGCATGGTGTTATGTCTAAGCGTGAGCTGATTGCAAGAGGCGTTGTTATGTATGAAAACTACGCAAAGCAGATTAATATCGAAGCCAAGACAATGATCGAGATGTCCACGAAGCAGATTATCCCGGCTGTTATGAAGTATGAGGGTACTCTGGCTGCCTCTGTGAAGGATCTGAAGGAGCTTGGTATCAGTGCAGATACACAGATGGAAATCCTTTCTACGATCGATACAAAGCTTGCTGAACTTAAGAAGGCAACAACAGAGCTTGAGGATATCGTGGCTAAGGCTGCTGAGAAGGAAGAGGATCCAAAGGCTTGGGCAAAGTATTATCATGATGTGGTATTTGCTTTCTTTGATACAGTTCGTAAGCCTGCAGATGAGCTTGAGAAGATTGTGGATGCAAAGGCATGGCCATTCCCTACATATGAAGAACTGTTGTTTGAACAGTAGAATATGCTATAGACCATTAGGTTTATATATTTTCCCCCAGGGGCTGCTTCGGCAGCCCCTTTTTTGTTAAGACGATGGCAAATGGGTTTAGAATGGAGTATAATTATGGGAAAACCCAAAACGTGGGCGTAGGTAGAGAAAAGCAAGCAAAAAAACACAAACCGGAAGTTTCAGGTAAATTTTAGAGTGGATTTCTGTATATCCACTCAGATAAACATATATAAAAATAAAAAGAGGACGAGACATGGAAATAAAGAATGTTATATTTGACTGCAATGGTACGATGATCTTTGATGGCAAATATCATGATATTGCATGGCGGATGTATGTGAGTAAGCTGGCTGGCAGGGAGCTTACAAAGGAAGAATTCCAGCATCAGATACTTGGACATACGAACCGGGATATTTTCGAGTGGCTGCTTGGGAAGGACGCTTTGTCTGAGAAGAAAATCATGCAGCTGACGGAAGAAAAGGAAGCCCTGTACAGGAGCATGTATCAGGAAGACCGAGAGGCCTGTCGGCTAGTTAAAGGTCTGCCGGAATTCCTGGATGAGTTGCAGCGAAGGAACATAAAATGTAATATTGCAACGGCATCTTGCCTATCGAATGTTGACTTTTATTTTGAACGGTTTGGACTTGAAAAATGGTTTGACAAATCAAAGCTTGCCTATGATGATGGGACAATGCGGGCAAAGCCGGCACCGGATATGTATATCCGTGCGATGGAACGTATCGGAGCGGAGCCATCTGAGACGATGGTAATTGAGGACAGTCCGTCCGGAGTGAAAGCCGCCGCGGCTGCAAACGCAGCTTGTATTGTAGGAATCTACGGCGATTCTGATAAGAAGCTGCTACAGGATACAGGCGTGTGTGATTATCTGATTGAGGATTATACACGAAATTATGTTGGATATATAGAGCGGAATCTGTTAGAATAGAGTAGCGTATAAAGTTACAGCGTTGCATGAATTACGGATATACGCGGAACAGCAATTGGTATGCTATGGAACGAAAAAGTATAAGGTAATACAATACAGGAGGATAAAAACATGCAGGTAACTATTTCAGATGCAATTCGTTATATCGGAGTGGATGATAAGGATATTGACTTGTTTGAGAGTCAGTATGTAGTGCCGGAGGGCGTGTCGTACAATTCGTATGTGATTTTAGATGAGAAGATTGCAGTTATGGATACGGTCGATGCCAGAGGCATGGAAGGCTGGGAGGATAAGCTGCTTCAGACATTGAATGGGGCAAAGCCGGATTATCTGATTATCTCGCATTTGGAGCCGGATCATGCGGGAAGCATCGGAAGAATGGTGGAGCTTTTCCCGGAGGTGAAGCTGGTTGCAAGCGCAAAGGCGATTGCTATGTTGCCACAGTTTTTTGAAGATAAATTAGATGCACAGGAGAAGATTGCGGTCAAAGAGGGCGAAGAACTGTCACTTGGAACCCATACATTGGTGTTCTATATGGCACCGATGGTACATTGGCCGGAGGTAATGGTTACATATGAGAAGAGCGAGAAGGTGCTGTTCTCGGCAGATGGATTCGGCAAGTTCGGTGCACTTTCCCTCACAGAAAATGAGGACTGGGCGTGCGAGGCAAGACGGTATTATTTCAATATCGTTGGTAAATATGGCATGCCGGTGCAGACACTTCTGAAGAAGGCAGCAGGACTTGATATCGAGATAATCTGTCCATTGCACGGCCCGGTATTGAAGGAAAATCTCGGATACTATATTGGACTTTATGATACATGGAGCAAGTATGAGCCGGAGAATAAAGGTGTGCTCGTTACGTATGCATCGATCCATGGCAATACGGCGAAGGCAGCTAAAAAGCTTGCAGATATGCTTCGTGAGAAGGGTGTAGAGAAGGTCGTTGTCAGTGATCTGGCAAGAGAAGATATGGCGGAAGTAATAGAGGATGCATTCCGTTATGACCGGATGGTGCTCTGTGCAGCAAGCTATGATGGCGGGGTGTTCCCTTGTATGCAGGATTTCTTGAATCATTTACAATCAAAGGCATACCAGAAGCGTACCGTTGGTATCTTGGAGAATGGAAGTTGGGCACCATGTGCCGCCCGCACGATGAAGGCGATCCTTTCTACGATGAAGGATGTCACAATCGTGGAGCCGACCGTTACGATCATGTCTACGATGAAGGAATCCGATTACCCGGCGATGGAAGCGTTAGTGGATGCAATCAAGTAAAGCAGAATGAAACGACTCGTTTCTATTCATATATAGAATCGCGATTGCGTGAAAAATCTAGATAGAAGTTGGACATAATACAAATTCTAAAGCAGACCATTGGAGCACATCAGCACTTAACGAGCTATGTCGACTATGGTTGACATAGGGAGTTTAGTGTCTGTTATGTGCGGAAGTGAGCGAGAGCGAGTCTGCGTAGAATTTTGTATTATGACAACTTCATTTAATATGTGCATCGCAATCGCGGGTATTACTTTGACAAAGAAAAGAAAGAGGAATGTAAGTGAAGAATTTGTACATAGCAGAGAAACCCAGTGTTGCCAGAGAGTTTGCTAAGGCACTTGGCATGAAGGGGGCTGCAACTGCCGGTGCAAGGGACGGATACTTAGAGAGTGAGGATACGATCGTGACATGGTGTGTCGGACATCTGATCACGATGAGTTATCCGGAGGTCTATGATCCTGCCTTGAAGAAATGGAGTTTTGACACAATTCCGTTTATACCGGAAGAATATAAATATGAAATTATCGGTGCGTCGAGCAAGCAGTTTCAGGTGGTAAGTAAGCTGTTAAACCGTGAGGATGTCGGACGCATCTATGTCTGCACCGACTCGGGACGGGAGGGAGAATATATCTACCGTCTTGTCGAGCAGATGGCAGGCGTGGACAAAAGTAAAAAAGACCGGCGGCGTGTGTGGATTGATTCACAGACCGAGGAAGAGATTATGCGTGGCATCCGTGAGGCAAAAGAGCTCTCCGCATACGATAACCTGAGTGATGCGGCATATCTGCGGGCACAGGAAGATTATCTGATGGGAATCAATTTCTCGCGGGCACTGTCACTCAAATACAGTTATACTGTGAAGAATTATCTCGGCATGGATCGTTGTGTGATTGCAGTAGGACGTGTCATGACATGTGTACTTGGCATGATCGTGAAGCGTGAACGGGAGATCCGGCAGTTTGTGCCGACACCATTTTATCGGGTGCTTGCAAGTACAGATGGATTTGAAGCAGAATGGAAGACAACGAAGGAGTCAGCCTATCTGGATTCCCCGCTTCTATATAAAGAAAATGGATTCAAGAAAGAAGAAAGTGCCAAGCAGCTGATCGCCGAATTGTCTGCCGAGGAACCAATCGAGCTGATTGTACAGAAGGTGGAGAAGAAGACCGAGAAGAAAGCACCTCCGATGTTATATAACTTAGCGGAGCTGCAAAATGACTGTTCGCGGCTGTTTAAGATCAGTCCGACTGATACGTTAAATACCGTGCAGACACTCTATGAGCGGAAATTAGTGACATATCCGAGAACGGATGCCCGTGTCCTTTCTACAGCGGTTGCGAAGGAAATTGGAAAAAATATCGGAGGCTTGCAGAAATACGAACCGCTTGCACAGTATGCGCAGTATATTATGCAGCAGGGCGGATATAAAGGCGTTGCCAAATCCAAATATGTAAACGACAAGCAGATTACTGACCACTATGCAATCATTCCGACCGGACAGGGACTGGGCAATCTGAACGGATTAAATGATATTCAGCGGAAGGTATATGACATTATTGCCAGACGTTTTTTGAGTATTTTCTTCCCGGCAGCAGAGTATGAGAAGGTCAGTCTGGTTCTGACAAGACAAATTCATACAGCTGTTGGTAAGAAGGAAGATGGCACCGAAAGCTTTTTCGCGAATTTCAAACGGCTGAAAACCCCGGGGTATCTGACGATAGCAGGACTTCCATCCGAGAAAAAACAGGAGGAACAGAAGCTTACGGATGAAGAGCTTGCCAGATTTGCATCTTTGAAGAAAGGAGATGCAATTCCGGTACAGGTATTTAATATCAAGGAAGGAGAGACATCTCCACCGAAGCGGTATTCTTCGGGTACATTGATTCTGGCGATGGAAAATGCCGGGCAGCTGATCGAGGATGAGGAGCTTCGAAGCCAGATCAAGGGCAGTGGTATTGGAACGAGTGCTACACGAGACAGTATCATCACAAAACTTGTGACGAATAAATATATTGCATTAAATAAGAAGACGCAGATTGTGACACCGACATTTCTTGGAGAGATCATCTACGATGTATGCTTAAATTCCATTCAGAGTCTGCTCTGGGCGGAGATGACCGCGTCGTGGGAGAAAGGACTTTCCGGCGTTGCAGAGGGAACGATCTCAAAGAATGAATATACAGCCAAGATGAATAAATTTGTCTGTGATAATACAAATGCAGTGAAACAGATTCGTAATCAGAATCAGATCACGCGGTTGTTTGACCGGACAAAACCATTTTATGAGAAATCAGGTACGAAGAAGACTGCGAAGAAGTCGTAGATTTGTTGAAGAAAGAGCACAACAAGATGACATATATGTATGAGATAAGCAGAATAGATGATGTCTATGCACGAAATAAGTTTCATGTATATGGTGTGAGTCTGTATACATAATAGAAAAAAATATAGCAATAGAACGATGGAGGATAAGAAAATGAAGTGTGTAAATGCAGTGACAATCAAGGAATTATATGATCTTTCCCATACAGAGGCAAAACCTTTGATGGAAAGCTATACTTATCCGTGGGAAGTACTTCCTCATATTGGAGAGTTTATTGTAAAGCTTGGGGAATCCCTTCCAAAGGATGAATATACAGAGGTAGCAGAGCATGTCTGGGTGCATAAGACAGCGAAGGTATTTGCATCGGCATATCTGGCAGGACCGGCAATCATCGGTGCGGAGACAGAAGTGCGTCAGTGTGCGTTTGTCCGCGGAAATGCGCTGGTTGGAAAAGGCTGTGTAATCGGCAATTCCACAGAGTTGAAAAACGTGATTATTTTTGATAATGTACAGGTACCGCACTATAATTATGTCGGCGATTCTATTCTGGGATTTAAGTCGCATATGGGGGCAGGATCAATCACATCGAATGTAAAGAGTGATAAGACACTTGTGCATGTCAAGGGAATTGATCCAGAGACAAATGAGAAGTTTGATCTGGAAACTGGTCTGAAGAAATTTGGAGCAATGCTTGGTAATCATGTGGAGGTCGGCTGTAATTCTGTTTTAAATCCAGGTACAGTCATTGGTTCGGACAGTAATGTCTATCCGCTTTCCCCGGTACGTGGATTTGTACCGGCAGAAAGCATCTATAAGACCGGAGGCGTGATCGTGAAGAAACAAGCATAAGGAATATACGGGTCAGTCAGTTTCAATCCGGGCAGATTGTGCTGCCTGTCGGGCGGCTTCCAATATGAGTAGTGTGGTGTATTGGTTGTCGCTTGCGTATGTAACAGAGTCCAGATCGCTGGTGAGCTGCAACTGTTCGTTGATGGCATCTACGGAAGGCGTTAAAAGTGGATACATGGCGGTAACAGTATCGTTTGCGTTTGCTACTTCGATGTGTGTGACCGCATGCTTGTCGATGGTCGTCTGCAATTCCAGCGTGGTGCCACCGAGATTTAACTGTGAGGTGTAGACCCCCGGCTGGTATGTGGCAAAGGTCTCTGTTGAGACTCTTGTATCTGTAGTATCTTTTTCGTCCTCCTTTGGTGAGAACATATACCAGAGCAGCAGAATCAACAGGATACCAAGGATGATAAATATGCCGGTGTAGATGAGCTCTTTTGATTTTAAGACAATGATTTTTGTTTTGGATGACATAATAAAAAACTCCCTGTTCAGAATTAGTATAATATATTCTGAATGGGGAGTTTTTATTACTTTTCGATTTGGAAAATCAATTTCTACAGAGAGGAATATCCGTGGCTGTTGATGATACCCTGAATTGGTATGCCGGCTTTGCAGAGTGGACAGTCGGCCGCAGAGTGTGTCTCATAATTAGGGATATCCTCTGTGCGGAAGATGGTATTGATCTGCTCGCCGTGGATTTCATCTGCGGCGGAGAAGATGGAAGAGACACCAACGACTTCACCACCGTAATACTCGATACATTCGAGTGCGGTCTGTAAGGTCTTTCCGGTTGTAGCAGTTGCCAGTAATACAAGAACATGCTTGCCCTTGATCATTGGAAGATAGTTTTCGCGGAAAATCAGTTGTCCGCCGGAGTGCTGCTCCGGGGAAATGATGTATGCGGTATTGTGCAGATTTGCAGATAAAATACCAGTGTTAAGAAGTTCGTCTGCAAGATAAGCACCGATTACATTGGTTTCATCCAGACAGACAATCGTATCAATGATAGTTGTAGCAGCGTAGCGTGTAGCCAGTACTTTGGCAGCGGCATGTGCTTCGCTTCGGCGGCTCTTCAGACTTGTCATATCAATATAATAATTGATATGGGAAGAAGATGTTGCGTAGTGTCCGGGTGTTACATTCAGTGAGATTAAGTTGCTGGATGCAGACTGTACCTTAAATGTGTTTGTGTTTTCCATAAATAGTATCCCTCCTATGCGTTTAATTACATAACAATATTATAAATGTTATACAATATTTATGCAAGCAAAGTAGCTGTAATACACAGAAAATTCATCGTATATTTTCTCCGATTTTTGAGACACCCACATAGATCTGGGAAATTTTATACCATGTTGGAAAATCAACAATTCCGCTAACAGGCAGGTTAAAGATTGACTGAAAGGTACGCACGGATTCGGCAGTCGCGGAACCGAAGATGCCATCCACGGTGACAGTTGGAATCGCCGGGTAATTCTGTGCAATACGGTTTAGCTGTTCCTGAATCGTGATTACAGGTTCGCCGGAGCTTCCAATCATCAGATCATAGCCCGGGTAGGAGGATGGGATTCCGGAAACAATTTCGGCTTCATTTACATACATATCTGAACCGTAATAATAGTGGATGATATCAATCGCAGAGAAACCATCATCCCCAAGTGCTTTAGAACCCCACTGCGTCATCCAGTTTGGACAGGAGACGCGCTTGCCATCACAGTATTGCGTGAGAATTGGCTGTTTGACATTTGGACGGGCAAGATAGCGGTTATAGAGCCGGTCTGCAATCTGTGAGATGTTTTCGTAAATTGTTTTGCCATAGATCCATTTGTGATCGTAGGCGGTGGAGGATGTAATCGTGAAATTATAGCCTTTGTTCCGGTACCATTCTGTATATACCCGGTTTAAAGTGAAGGACATGATTGCCAGAATATTTGCTTCGATTGTACTTTCCGGCCATGTGGAGTAAATCTCACAGCAGGCGACATTTTTGATGTAGTCGATATACGGGACATAATAATCGGTGGCGGTGGAATCGCCGGGGACACCGTCATGTACGATAATTGTCTCCGGGACGACGACGCGTGAGAGGACGATCTCACCGCTTTCGGCTAAAGGCTTGATCTCCGGCTCAGCGATTTTCGGTGGATAGTATTCCCAGAGTGTGTGTCCACCGATAACAATCGGGTTATAGACATAGCCGGGTGTCTGTTCGGATGGTTGCAATACGATAAACTGTAATCCGTTTTCACCGGAAAAAATCTGAACACCTGAGACGATTTGTTCCTGATAGCCGGGGGCTGAAATCTTTACATTGTATTCAGAATAGGGCTGGTTGTCGCTTGGTTCCATACTGTATTCGCGTGGTGGAGCAGAAAGCTCGATATTTCCGGTCTGCCCGTTTGGGTTTGTGGCAGCAGTTTCCAGGATGAGGTTTGGTTCTCCGGTGTCTGCGATTTCAATGGTAGCAGAAGAAAGCGGGGAGTAGGTGTCCGGACCTGTGACTATGACATTTAGATATCCGGTATCACTAGAATATTGATCCATAGAATTTACCATTATTTTTCATCCGTATAGTATATGAACATCAGGTTGTATTTATGTATCAGAAAAAGTTAATGTGTGTTAAGAAAAAACACTTGACAATCATGAAAAAACCATGTATGATTCAAAAGGTTTGTAAATGAAAAATACTTTACAGGTGATTCGGATGGAGAAGTTTGTACGTCAGTCATTGCTCTATGATTTTTATGGAGAGTTGTTGACGCAGACACAGAAAAGTATATACGAAGATGTGGTAATGAATGACCTGTCCTATTCGGAACTGGCAAGGGAATATGGAATCTCCAGACAAGGCGTGTTTGATATGATGAAGCGCTGTGACAAGAAGCTGGAAGATTTTGAGAAAAAGCTGAAACTAGTTGAGAAATTTGAGAATGCCAGAGAAAAGGTAGCCGCGATACAGACTGAGATTCAGGCATTGCGGGAACGCAATGAGAACTTGACGCTGGACGAAGCGTTTGCAGATATCGATACGAATCTCAACGGGCTGCTGGATGATTTTTAACAGTTGAATGTTTGATTTTGTTTGGGAGGAGACGCATGGCGTTTGACAGTTTAACAGACAAATTACAGAACGTGTTCCGGAAGCTGAGAAGCAAAGGAACGATTACAGAAGCAGATGTAAAAGAAGCGATGAAAGAAGTAAAGCGTGCGCTGTTGGAAGCGGATGTAAACTTCAAGGTCGTAAAACAGTTTATCAATTCCGTCAGTGAGCGTGCGGTCGGTGAGGAAGTTCTAAAGGGACTTAATCCTGGTCAGATGGTAATCAAGATTGTAAAAGAAGAGATGGATAAGCTGATGGGTTCCGAGACAACCGAACTCAAACTATTGCCATCCAATGAGATTACGATCGTCATGATGTGTGGTTTGCAGGGTGCTGGTAAGACAACCACCGTTGCAAAGCTTGCGGGCAAGTTTAAGAACAAGGGTAAAAAACCACTGTTGGTTGCCTGTGACGTCTATCGTCCGGCAGCGATCAAGCAGTTGGAAATCAACGGTGAGAAGGTCGGTGTTCCGGTATTTTCGATGGGAGACGGACATAAGCCGGTGAATATTGCAAAGGCAGCGATTGAACATGCTGCAAAAAATGATATCAATCTTGTATTCCTGGATACTGCAGGCCGTCTGCATGTCGATGAAGACATGATGAATGAGCTGGCAGAGATCAAGGAGAATCTGAATGTAACATATACGATTCTGACGGTCGATGCGATGACTGGTCAGGATGCGGTCAATGTGGCAACATCGTTCAATGATAAGATTGGGATTGATGGTGTAATCCTGACAAAGCTCGATGGCGATACCCGTGGTGGTGCGGCACTTTCCATCAAGGCAGTGACCGGAAAACCAATCCTGTATGCCGGTATGGGAGAGAAGCTCACAGATTTGGAGCAGTTTTATCCAGATCGTATGGCAAGCCGGATTCTCGGTATGGGTGATGTGGAAAGCCTGATCGAAAAAGCACAGTCGGCAATCGATGAGGAAAAAGCCAAGGAGATGGAAGAGAAGTTTAAGAAAGCTTCCTTTGATTTCAATGATTTCCTTGACCAGATGGAACAGATGGAAAAGATGGGTGGCATGAATGATATATTGAAGATGCTGCCTGGATTTGGAAATAAAAAACAGCTCCAGAATATAGAGATTGATGACAATGCAATGAATATGCCAAAGGCAATTATCTTGTCAATGACAAAGCAGGAGCGCTCACATCCGGAGATTATTAATCCGAGCCGGAAGAAGCGAATTGCAGATGGGGCAGGCGTTCCGATCAGCGAAGTAAACAAGCTGATCAAGCAGTTTGAACAGTCCAAGAAGATGATGAAGCAGATGTCCGGTATGATGGGTGGCAAACGCCGCGGCGGATTCAAGCTTCCGTTTGGATTCTAATTTTTGATAATAGTATAACTATTATATATAGACGAAAGATTTTTAAGGAGGTGAAATTTGACATGGCAGTTAAAATCAGATTAAGAAGAATGGGATATAAGAAGCATCCTTTTTATAGAGTTGTAGTAGCTGATTCCAGATCACCAAGAGATGGTAGATTTATCGATGAGATCGGAACATATGATCCAAATCAGGAGCCAGCATCTGTAAAGATCGACTCTGATGCAGCTAAGAAGTGGCTTGCAGATGGTGCTCAGCCTACTGAGACAGTTGCTAAGCTTTTGAAGCAGGCAGGTATCGAGAAGTAAGACTGATGTGCAAGGGAGGTGCAGGTTATGAAGGAATTAGTAGAACTGATTGCAAAATCCCTCGTTGATTATCCGGATGAAGTTGTTGTAAAAGAGACAATCGATGGAGATACCATAACAATCGAACTGAACGTTGCAGGAGATGATATGGGTAAGGTGATCGGCAAGCAGGGCCGTATCGCTAAGTCCATTCGTACTGTTGTGAAGGCGGCTGCATCAAAGGGTGATAAAAAGGTAATTGTAGACATCAAATAATTCTTGGATTCCCGGTGCCAGAAGGCATCGGGAATTATTACTTGTATAGACAGAAAAATAAACCACCTGCTATGCAGGTGGTTCCCAGTGAGCTTTAGCTTCAAGTAAAGAAACCTCCATGATAATATAAAGTGTAGGTTC